>CAUZBE010000021.1:0-16621 GCA_963577885.1 Alphaproteobacteria bacterium | reverse complement strand
GGATCTGAAAGGTTTGCGTTTTGCCGTGCCCTTGAGCGTGGATGCAGTGCCGTGTGAGGCCGGCATTTGGGAGAATTTTCAAGGCTATGTGGCCAATCTGTGCCAGGAGGGGGCGGTCCAGGTTGATCTCCACCTGGCGAACCCGGATCCGACCGGCACCCGCCTGGCAGGTCTATTGATAGCCGAAGCCGAGGCTGGCCATGCCCTGGCGGCGGAACTGGCATCCCGGCCCGCCGATTTTTCCGCTGATTTTTGTAAAATGCTGGACTATGGCCGCAACGCCCCGGCCCATCGTCTTGTCGCAGCGCAACGGCGGCTTCAGGCGGCGGGACATTCGGTGCGCCGGCTGTTCGATCAGGTCGACCTCTTGCTGCTGCCGACGGCGGCGCAGGCGGCGTTCCCCATTGAACAAAGGGCGCCGGCCAACCAGGCCGATTTTACACAATGGGCTAATTACGGCGGTTGTCCCGCGCTAAGCCTGCCCTGCGGCCTGTCGCCCGATGGCCTGCCCCTGGGTCTGCAAATGATCGCCCGGCCCCTGGCCGACGGCCAGCTGCTGGCTTTGGCGGAGCGTATAGCACCGCTGTTGCCACGCCTGCCGGCGCCCAATCCGGAACTGCTTTAGTAAATAAACAGCCGGTAAACCAGCGCGATAGCGGCGGCGAGGGCCAGCCAGATGGTGGTGTTGCGCAGAATCACCCCGCCGCGCCAGTTCCAGCGCAGTATTGCCGGGGCCACCACGACCAGTAGGATCAGCAGATAGGCCAGATGGCCCCATTCAAATTGATCCATCATACCGCCACCATCATCTGTTTCGCCGATCGGATTATTCCAGTTAATTCTCCGCAATTCTGCTTATCGGTAGACCTTGGCGCGACATCGGTTTACTGATCCCAAATTAGCCGCCTGCCAGCTTGCCCCACGTGAGGGCGCGGGCTAGATTGGCCAACTTTTTTTTCAAGCGCCGCGGTAACCGGTTTTCGTGGCGGCAAGTGGTGGAGTGTGCCCGCGTGGCGGATATTTTCCAAGAAGTCGATGAAGACATCAGGCGCGACAAGGCCATGCGGCTTTGGCGCCGGTATGGCAGCTATGTGATCATTGCTTGTGTCGCGATCGTGGTCGGCACAGCCGGACGGGTCGGCTGGCGCGAATACAAGGCGGCCCAGCAGGCCGAGTATTCCGGGCGTTATGTGATCGCGGCCCGGTTGCTGGAAAAGGGCGATACGGCGGCTGCCGTTGCCTCCTTTCAATCCCTGGCGGAGGATGCCAATACCGGCTATGGCGTTCTGGCGCTGTTCCAGAGCGCGACAGCGCGGATCAAGGCTGGTGATAAATCCGGCGCCCTGGCCGTTTATGATCAAATCGCGTCCGATTCTGGCATGGATCCTATCTTTCGGAGCCTGGGACAATTGCAGGCGGTCATGCTGCTGATCGATGATGGCGGAATTGATGATTTGACAACCCGACTGGTGCCCCTCCTCGCCGACGGCTCCGCGTGGCGTTATTCGGCATTGGAGATGCAGGCCACCCTGAAACACCGCGAAGGTGATGTAGCCGGCGCCCACGCCGCGTTTAAGGCCTTGTCGGAGGATGCCGGCGCACCGGCCGGCATGCGCGGCCGTGCGGCCCAGATGCTAGCCGCGTTGGGGGGGGAGGGTTAGGCGCGTGAGACGGCACGGCCTGTTCACCGCCCTGTTGTTCACCGCGGGGGCACTGTTGCTTTCGGCCTGCGAGCTGCCGGACTGGTTGGGCGGGCAGGAAAAGCCGCCCCTGCCGGGCGAACGTATATCGATCCTGCAGTTGGACAAGGCGCTGGAACCGGACGCTGCTATCGCCGATCTTGACGTCCGCCTGCCCCGAGCCTGGCGCAATCCTGACTGGCCCCATGCCGCCGGTTTCGCCAATCATGCCATGCACCATCTAGACGTCGGCGACGATTTGCAGCGGGCCTGGAAAATCAGCATCGGCGAAGGTTCGGGCAGCGAAAGGAAATTATTGAGCCGGCCCGTGGTGGCCGGAGACCGCATCGTTGCCATGGATGCCGAGGCCAACGTGTCGGCATTTAAGGTCGCGGATGGCCAACGTCTATGGCGCCGAGATCTAACCCCAGAGAGCGAAGAGGAAGGGGTGATCGGCGGCGGGGTAGGTATTGACAAAGGCGTGGTTTACGCCGCTACGGGGTATGGTTTCGTGCACGCCCTGTCACTTGAAGACGGCAAGGAAATCTGGCAACGGCGGGTCGGCACCCCCATTCGTGGCGCGCCGACGGCGATTGATAGCCGGGTCTTTGTCATCACCTATGACAATCAATTGCACGCCCTCTCCAGCACGGACGGGCGTACCTTGTGGAGCCATAACGGTATTCCCGAAGATGCCGGCCTGATCGGCGCGCCCAGTGCGGCGGTGGGCGGCGGCCTGGTCGTCGTACCCTATTCTTCCGGCGAACTATTTGCCCTGCGCCTGGAAAACGGCCGCGTTGTGTGGGGCGATCAGCTTATACGCACTCGGCGTCCCGGGGCCCTTTCGTCCTTGAACGAGATCAGGGGCAGCCCGGTAATCGACCGTGGGATGGTGTTGGCCGTCAGTTTTTCCGGCCGTATCGCGGCCATTAATTTGCGCAGCGGCCAGCGCCTTTGGGACCGGGATATCACCGGCATGGAAACCCCATGGGTCGCCGGCGATTTTATTTTTTTGGTCACAGCCCAGGCGGAAGTAGTCTGCCTGTCGCGCAAAGACGGCCGTATTCGTTGGGTAGCGCAGTTGCCCCGCTACGAGGATGAAGCGGAAAAGCTGGACCCAATTCATTGGAGCGGCCCGGTTCTGACGTCCGATCGCCTGGTGCTGGTCTCTTCCGAGGGCCACGCCGTCACCGTTTCGCCTTATTCCGGCCGTGTATTAGGCCGCATAGCGCTGCCCAAAGGCGCCTTGATCCCGCCCATTGTCGCGGACGGTTCGATCTACGTCCTGGCCGACAACGGCGATTTGATAGCCTTAAGGTAAGACCAACGGTAGAAATCATGACGTTTACAATTGCCATTGTCGGCCGCCCCAACGTGGGCAAGTCGACATTGTTCAACCGGCTGGTTGGCAAGCGTTTGGCTCTGGTCGATGACCGGCCGGGCGTAACCCGCGACCGGCGCGAAGGTGATGGTCGTATTGCTGCTTTGCGCTTTCGCCTGTTCGATACCGCCGGGCTGGAAGATGCCGATCCGGCCAGCATGGAGGGGCGCATGCAAAGCCAGACCGAAACCGCGCTGGATGACGCCGATCTGGCCTTGATATTGATTGATGCCCGGGCTGGGGTCACGCCCCTGGACCGGCACTTCGCCGGCTGGCTGCGACGGCGCAACATGCCCGTACTGATGTTGGCCAATAAATGCGAAGGCGCGGCGGGAAATTCGGGTCTGGCCGAGGCCTGGTCCCTGGGTCTGGGCGAACCGCTTGCGGTTTCGGCCGCCCATGGCGAAGGCTTGGCCGAACTGCATGACGGCATTCTGGCGGCAATGGAAGCGCACGCGGCGAACAACCAATCCGCCGTCGTGGCCGCTGGGGACGCCGATACGGAACAGGATGACGCCGGCAAAGACCATGTTGACGATTATGGCGGCAACGATGACGAGTATGACCCGATCCTGCAACTGGCCATTCTGGGCCGGCCCAATGCCGGCAAATCCACCCTGGTCAACCGCCTGTTGGGGGAAGAGCGGCAGGTCACCGGGCCGGAACCGGGCCTGACCCGCGATGCCATCGGCGTTGCCTGGCAGTGGCGCGAGCAGCCGGTCCGTCTGATCGACACCGCCGGTCTACGCAAACAGGCAAAGGTCACGGAAAAGTTGGAAAAACTGGCGGCCGACGACGCCGTCCGGGCCATGGAATATGCCCAGGTAGTGGTCTTGCTGCTGGATGCCCGCGCCCCTTTGGAACGCCAGGACTTGACCATTGGGGCGCGCACCTTGGAAGAAGGGCGGGCCCTGATCGTGGCGGCTAACAAATGGGATCTGGTCTCGGACCGGCGCGCCGCCATGGAGCGGCTGCGCGACCGCCTGGAAACCTCTTTGACCCAGGCCCGTGGCGTGCCGGTGGTTACATTTTCGGCTCTGACCGGCCAGGGGGTTGAGAAACTGATGCCGGCGGTGATAGAGGTCTATAAGCACTGGCAACGCCGCATATCCACCGCCGCCCTGAACCGCTGGCTGAAAGACATGACGGAAAGCCATCCCCCGCCATTGGGGCAACATGGCCGGCGCATTCGCCTGCGTTATATGACCCAGGCCAAAACCCGGCCGCCAACCTTCGTGATATTTTCTAACCTGCCCAATCTGCCGGACGCCTATTCCCGGTATCTGCAAAATGGCCTGCGGGAAAAATTTGATCTGCCCGGCGTGCCCCTGCGCATCATTCTGCGCCAACAAGACAATCCATACGCCAAGAATAGCTGAGGCTTATCTAGCTGGCCTATTGCGGCCGGGAATGATGATCGGCCAAGGATCCGGGGTTTTTGGAAACGGTATCTCAATGACCACTGGCACCGTCTGCTTGAAGGCGTTGGGTAGTATTTTGGCCAGTTCTTCGGGGCTTTCGGCACGGTAGGCAGCGCAGCCAAAGCTTTCGGCCATAGCGACAAAATCCGGATTTCTGAGATCGGACGCGATGGTGCGGCCATCATAGAGGTTTTCCTGCATGCGGCGGACATTGCCGTAGGCGCCATCGGCAAAAACGATGGCCACGACGGCGACGTTGTATTTCACCGCCGTGGCTAGTTCCTGCACGTTGTACATGAAGCCCCCATCGCCGTTGATGGATAGCACCTGACGCTCTGGATTGGCGATCTTGGCGCCGATGGCGGTGGCCAGGCCGCTGCCCAGGGTGCCCTGATAGGCCGAGGTTAGAAAACTGCGTGGGCGATAGACGGGCAGGGCGGCTCGGGAGACATAGCCGACCTGGGTTAATTCATCGACGAAAATGCCGTCATCGTCCAAGGCTTCGCGCAGCACTTTGATCCAGGCCATCTGCGGGCCCAGGCGATCCAGTAACATCTCGTGCACTTCGCCCTGCAATGCCACCAGTTCATCCTGGCGCGAGGCACGGCTGGGGGCTAGTTGGCCGACCACATCCACGAGGGCCGGCATGATGTCCTGGGCATCGCCGACCATGGCGACGTCCGGCGTTGCGATACGCTTGATCTCGACCGGATCAATATCCACGTGAATGATCTTCAGGCCATCGTCGGTGCCCCAGTTCATGCGCGGCGGTTGCAGGCGTGTGCCAACGGCCAGCACCACGTCCGCGGTGGCCCAAAGACGGTGGCCGGCCAAATGGGTCATGGACAGATAGTGCCGGTCCGAGAGAATGCCGCGCCCGGTGCGGTTGGCAATCACTGGAGCCTGCAGTATCTCCGCTAGCGCCTGCACCGCCTCGCGGCAGGCTACGGCGCCGCCGCCAACGAAGATCATCGGCGCCTTCGCCCCGGCCAGCAGGCCGGCGGCCTTGGCCAAGGCGTCTTCATCCACGGGCGCGCGGGCGTATTCGGTGGCGGGCGCCAATAGATCGACGTTCGCGGTCTGCGCCAACTGATCCAGGGGCATTTCGACCGCTACTGGCTGGGGCCGGCCGGTTCGCAATTGCCGAAAGGCTTCCGCCATCTTGGCCGGGGCGTCGGTGGGATGATCAATACGTGCCGCCCATTTGGTCAGACCGCGCAATATCGACAATTGATCGGGAATTTCATGTAGCATGCCATGGCCCCGGCCAATAAAGGCCGACGGGATCTGCCCAGTGACACACAGAACGGGTGCGTTGGCGGCCCATGACGTGCTCAACGCCGCCGTGGTATTTAAAACGCCCGGTCCCGGCACCACCGCATAAGCACCGATTTTGCCCGTCGACTGGGCATAGCCATGGGCCATGTAGGCAACGCCCTGTTCGTGGCGGCTGTTGATCACCCTGATGTTATTGCCTTCGTCGTGCAGGGCGTTGAAAAACTAATCCAACTGCACCCCGGGTAGGCCAAAAATGGTGTTGACGCCGTGGGCGATGATCGACTTAACGACGGCTTGACCTCCGGTCATGCGGGTCATGTGATGCTCCGATTTAGCGGCAAATTTTGCCCAGCCTAGCACGGCCGGGGGCAAGCTCAATCTCAGACTTCGATCAATTCGCCGCGCAACGGGGTTGCTATAGCGCCAGTCAGATCCCTTTCGATGGCGCCGGCGGGGGTCTCGGGAAAGGCATCCTGTAACAGAGCCAGAAAACCGCCCATACCCGCAGGTTCTTCCAGGTCGCGCCAGATCGGCATGGCGAGTCGGTCCAGATGATAAATATTACCGCTGTCGCCGACGATCAGGAATAGCTCGCCCTCGACCGGGATTTTGTTGATGCCCGGGCGGCGACGGGCTAGTCGGAGACATCACGCAATTGCCAGATGCCGATCGCTCGTGCGGGGCGCACACAGGCGGACAATTTTCCCTGTTGGCTTAAATGCGGCGCAAAAAGCTGTTCCAGAAAAAGGGGAACCATATCCGGTTGCCGCATGGCGGTTAGAGCCGGCTGCCGATGCCCGGCGTCTCGCCGCCGTCACCACCGTCATTGCCACAACTGTTACTGGGGCAAATGACGTATGGCTGCTCCTTTTTTTCGGCCAGGGCTTGACCATCGATATGGGTGATAGTTGGTTGTACCAAGGCGATGCATTCTGCCACCGCGCCTTCACGGTCGTAGAGATCCTGTGACAAATCCGCGATCTCTGCCATGACGGGGGTGCCCTCGGCGCCCAGATGTACCGGCCGCGTATGGTGATATCCTGGAGGACTAGGTCAGCGCATACATGTCCCCATTTTCGCCAGCACCGGCCGAAAAAGAAACCTCTCTAATCCCTGCCCATGATGCGTTTGATGCTAAGGCCTATCAATGCCAGTATCGCGGCGAGGCTAAGCATCGCGCCAAAGGGGTCCCAAAACGGCACCACGTCGGCGGCATGGCTCCACCAAATCCATAGAAAATTGAGGAAATAAGTGCCTAATTCCATCATCTAACGATCCTTTCGTTTGCACAAAAATTGGGTAGGATAGGGTTGCGTGGAAGTGACCGGGCTCATACTGGGGCCGCAATAAAAGGTAATGGTATGATGGACCACTTGGGTGCCTATATTAAGCATGACGCAGTCGCCTTGGCAGCAACGGCGATGGGACCGCTATCAGACCTGAGCTTCGCGGCCAAGGATCTTTATGACATCGCGGCTCATACCACCGGCGCCGGCAGCCCGGACTGGCTAGCCAGCCATGGCCCGGCCGCGGCCACCGCCTCGTCCATCGCCAGACTACTGGCGGCGGGGGCCCACATGGTGGCCAAGGCACAAACGGACGAAATGGCATTTTCCATCACCGGCCAGAATGCCCATTACGGCACTCCGCTAAATGTCAATGCGCCGGGACGAATCCCCGGCGGCTCATCCTCGGGCTCGGCCGCGGCGGTGGCCGGGCAATTGGTGGATTTTGCCTTGGGCTCGGACACCGGCGGCTCGGTCCGCATGCCGGCCGGTTTCTGTGGTATTCATGGTATCCGCACCACCCAGGGCCGAATACCTCTCGATGGCGTGCATCCCCTGGCGCCCTGCTTTGACACCGTTGGCTGGTTCGCCCGTAGTGGTGAGCTGATGCGCCGGGTGGGCCAGGTCTTGCTGCCGGATTATTGCGAGGGCCCAGGCGCCACCCGCCTGCTGGTGGCGCGGGATTGTTTCGATCTGTTAACCGACGAGACGGGCTCGGCCCTGGCTGGTGCGGTTGACCGGGTGGGAGAACAATTTGCGGGCCAGGAGGACGTGCGGTTGAGCGAGGCGGGACCCGGCGCCTGGATGCCCCATTTCCGGACCCTGCAGATGGCCGATATCTGGCGTACCCACGGGGCCTGGATTGAAAAGGCCAAGCCGAATTTTGGTCCCGGCGTAAGGGAACGTTTTGCCACCTGCGCTACCATAACCCCCGATGCGGTAGCGGCAAGCCATTTGGTGCGGGATGCGGTCCGGCAGCGTATGGTGGATCTGTTGGCTGATGATGGCGTGATGTGTCTACCTACCGCCCCCGGCATCGCACCGTTGTGCCTGACGCCCGAAACGGAATTGGACGAATTTCGCTGGCGCAGCATGGGCCTCACCTGCGTCGCTGGCTTGTCGGGCTGCCCCCAGATCAATCTGCCCCTGGCCAGTCTGGATGGCTGCCCTCTGGGCTTGGGCCTGATCGCGGCGCCGGGCGGCGATGAAGTGCTTTTACAATTGGCGGCCGCGATTGCGCCCTAAAACGCTATTTCAATCGATTGAAATTTGCTCTGGCGGCACGAATTTGCCTTATGATGTGGCGCCATGACGATGATGAGCCGTATCACCCCGGCCGGCCCGGCACACCCGGCCTTGGGCCGGGTGCGGGTGCGCACGCTGCTATTGATCAGATGGATGGCGATCCTCGGCCAATTGATGGCTCTGCTGATCGTCGACGGAATATTAAAATTAGCCTTACCTATGCTCCCGGCGTTGGTGACCATCGGCGCTTCCGTTGCCGTCAACGTCTGGATCATCGCCCGTTACCATCGGGGCGAATGGCATCAAGACCGGAGCGCCACCGGCTATCTGGCATTCGATATAGTGCAATTGGCCGTTCTGCTGTACCTGACCGGCGGTCTAGATAATCCCTTCGCGCTGTTATTTTTGGTGCCGGTTACCATATCGGCGACGATTCTCAGCTTGCGCAGCGCCGTCTGCTTGGGGCTGTTGGCGGTAGGATGTGTCAGCCTGCTGGCTTTTGTCCACCTGCCGCTGCCCTGGCCGGCGCCGGGATTTCAATTGCCGCAAATGTATGCCGCCGCGATTTGGGTGTCTCTCGTTGTAGGCACGCTGTTCCTGATGTTCTATGCGTGGCGCGTGGCGGAAGAAGCGCGGCGGATGTCGGAGGCCCTGGCGGTTACCCAGATAGCCTTGTCGCAGGAGCAGGAATTCTCGGCCCTGGGCAGTCTGGCGGCCGCGGCGGCACATGAACTGGGCACCCCGCTGGGCACGATCGCCTTGATCACGGCAGAGTTGCTGCATGGGCATGCGGTGGCGGGCGAGATCCGGACGGACCTGGAATTATTGGGCAGCGAGGTAGCCCGCTGCCGGGCTATTCTGGCCAGCCTGGCCCGCAATCCATCCGCGGGTGCTGATCCGGCGGTATCGCAAATGGCCTTTGATGCGCTGATCGCCGATACGGCGGCGCGTTATGGCGATGCCGACACGGCCGTGCTGGTCACCGCCGGGGCCACCGCTAATCCACCGCTGGTCGGGCGCAGCCCGGAGCTGGTACAGGGCCTGGGCAATCTGGTGGAAAATGCCACGGAGTACGCCCGTAGCCGGGTAGATCTGGAATTCACCTGGAATGACGACGAGGTCAAACTATCGATCAGCGATGACGGCCCCGGCTTTGCCGAGAATATTCTCGATCTGTTGGGCGATCCCTATATCAGCACCCGGCCCGGCAGCGGCCGCATGGGCCTGGGCGTCTTCATTTCGAAAACCTTATTGGAGCGCACCGGCGCCGCCCTACATTTCTTCAACCTGCGGCAAGGTTCGGGCGCAACGATTGTCATTCGCTGGCCAAGGCACATAATAGACCTTGCCGGTAAAAAACCTTGCCGATGACGGTCCCGGAGGTACCGGTCGCCGGCGACAAGCTAGTCAAGGAGAGTATTGAGGGATGACCGGGGATGGGGCTGATGGCGGGGAGGCGGCGACGGCGCGGTCGCTGTTATTGGTCGATGACGATGAGATTTGGTTGCGGCGTCTGGCTACGGCGATGGGCCGCCGCGGCTTTGCGGTGGCCACCGCCAGATCAGTCCAGGAGGGCGTAGACCGGGCCTGCGAATTTGCGCCGGCCTATGCGGTGATCGACCTGCGGCTGGACGATGGCAGCGGCCTGGACGTGGTTGGCGCCCTGCGCAAGGTGCGCCCTGATGGCCGTATCATCATGTTGACCGGTTATGGCAATATTGTAACGGCGGTGGCGGCGGTGAAGCTTGGCGCGGTAGATTATCTGTCGAAACCTGCGGATGCGGATGCCATAGAAGCCGCGCTCTTGGCCGGCGCTGGCGAAAAACCCCCGCCGCCCGAGCATCCTATGTCCGCCGACCGCGTCCGTTGGGAGCATATTCAGCGGGTCTACGAGCTGTGCGACCGCAACGTATCGGAGACCGCCCGCTGCCTGAACATGCACCGCCGCACCCTGCAACGCATTCTGGCCAAACGCTCACCGAAAGAATGATACTGGAGCGGTTCAGTCTTCGTCGAATTTGCTTTCCGTCAGGGCTGCCAGGGCCGCCACGGCCTCCGCCGCATCGGCGCCCACGGCCCGCACCTCGATCTCGGTACCCGGCGCGGCCGCCAGCATCATCAAGCCCATGATGGAACGGCCGGGGACTTCGATACCAAGGCGAGTGACGAAGATTTTTGCCTGAAAGCGTTCCGCGCAATTGACGAATTTGGCTGCGGCACGGGCATGCAGGCCGCGCCGGTTAATGATAGGAAGGGTTAGCAGGACGGTATCGTGGCTCACTTGTCACCCTGCAACAGGATCGAGGCCACATTGATGTATTTGCGGCCCGATTCCTGGGCTCTGGCCACGGCATCCTGCAAATTGTCGTCCCCGCGAACCTTAACCAGCTTGATCAGCATTGGCAGGTTCATGCCCGCGATGACCTCCACATTGGCCCGGTCCAGTAGGGAAATGGCCAGATTGGATGGGGTACCGCCAAACATATCGGTCAACAGAATGACGCCATTGCCGGAATCGACATCTTCCACCGCCTGAACAATTTCCTTGCGGCGTTGTTCCATATCGTCATCCGGGCCGATACTAACCGCACGGATGGCCTCTTGCGGGCCCACGACATGTTCGGTTGCCGCGATAAATTCATCCGCCAGGCGACCGTGCGTCACCAAAACCATACCTATCATCTGTTGCCCCTGGACATCAGTTTCCCAATTAGTTCATATCTTATCGGCGTCGCGGTGACGCACCTGAACCTCGTGGCCGGCCGCCGCCAAACTCCGGGTCAACTCCTCGGCCGTATAGACCGATCTGTGACGGCCACCCGTACAACCGATTGCCACCGTCAAATAGCTTTTTCCTTCGCGTTTATAAAGCGGCAAAAGAGTTTCCAACATATTAGCTAATGATGCCAGAAACGGCTCGCAGGCAGGATCGGCGGCAATATAGGCGCCAACGCTTGGGTCCCGGCCCGTCAATGGCCGCAATTCGTCCACGTAATGGGGATTTGCCAGAAAGCGTACGTCAAAGACCAGATCGGCCTCCCGCGGCAGGCCTTGCCGGTAGGAAAATGACAGCACGGAAACCGCCAGGCCGGGATCGTCAGACAGGCGGAATTGACCGGCCATCAGGGCCCGCAGCTCGCCCACCGTTAGATTGGAGGTGTCGACCAGAAGGTCCGCCCGGTCTTTCATGGGCGCCAATAATTGTCGCTCCCGAATAATGCCGTCCTTCATTGGCCGATCTTCCGCCAGGGGGTGACGGCGCCGGGTTTCGGTAAAGCGGCGGGCCAGAACCTCATTGTCACAATCCAGAAAAACCAGTTTCAAATCGATATCGCCCCGCATGGCCAGGGGCTCGGTGGCCTGGTTGAAGGCCTCGGCGCTGAAATTCCGCTGGCGGAAGTCCATGGCAATGGCGATGGCATGATCACCGCCGCCCGGCCGGGTCAACGGATACAACAGGCGGCTGATCAGAGACAGCGGCAGATTATCAATGGCTTCATAGCCCACATCCTCCAGCGCCTTGAGGGTCAGGGTGCGTCCCGCGCCCGATAAGCCGGTGATCAGCAACAAGCGTACCCGCGGTTTCGCGGTTGTGGCGTCGCCTTGCCGTTTTGGGCCTTTCGCCATCATGGGCGCAAGATATCCTCGTCCAGGGACCGTAATAGAAGGGCAACCTTGTCCGGCGCCGATGCTTCAAACGGACTACATGGGTACAGCGGTAAGCCGATGCCGTCAATCGTGCAGCGGCCAGCCTCCGGCAGGCGCGGCACCATGTCATGATCTCTGGAGGCGCATAAATCCAGAACTAGGCACAGGCGTACCGATCCCAGTGCCGCTAGGCGCACGATACCGACGCCCCGAACCTCCAACAACTCTGCGATTTTGGCCGGGGCCTGGGCCCATAGTTCGTCCCCGCGCCGGGTCAATTGAACCTGGTCATCGGCCACGAGCTTGGCGCCCAGATGGCTCAAGCCCAGCAAGCGCAGCGCCAAGTCGGATTTGCCCGATCCCGGCGCCCCACGCAGCAATACCCCCTTGGTATCGATGGCTATGCACGTACCGTGTACTAAACTCATGTTATCCGAAAGACTGCGCCGATGGGGCCGGGAAGGCAACAGCCCGCTGCTGTCGGCTTGGCCCCTAGTTTGCCCGATGTTAGCGGCGGAACTTTTCTAAATCGACGATGTTCTGTCCATTCTTATACATTTTCCGGCGTGGCCCGCGGGCAGAGCCGGAAACAGAAATCCAAGAATATTGGTATTATTCCGTTCCGGCTTTGCAGCCATGCCGCGGCCATGATAGAGGTTCAGCGGCCATGACTGGCGCTATTCCGGCGGCCGAGACAGAGGACATACATGAAGTATTTTGAGGACATTGAATTGGGCGAGGTGTGGGACCTCGGCAGCCGGGGCATCAGCGCAGCGGAGATCATCGAATTCTCCACGCAATACGACCCACAACCCTTTCACGTCGACGCCGCCGCTGCCAGGGAAAGTTTTTTCGGTGGTTTGATTGCTTCCGGTTGGCATACCAACGCCATTTTGATGGGTTTGATCGCCGATAACATTCGGGCCCAGGACTTGGCCGGCCTGGGTGCGCCCGGTGTGGACCATTGCCGCTGGCTGGTGCCGGTACGGCCCGGCGATGTGCTGCATGGCCGTTCCACGGTGCTGGAGGCCCGGCCGTCGCGCAGCAAACCCATGGGCCTTGTGACGATCCGCACGGAATTATTCAATCAGGACGATGTCAAAGTGGCACAGATGGAGGGGCCCAGCATGTTCGGCTGCCGGCCGGCGGGAGACCCTGCATGACCTACCTGGAAGATGTGGTGGTCGGTGAAGAGCGCGTTTTCGGCCGCTATGAAGTGACGGAGGAAGAGATAATCTCGTTTGCCCGGCGCTATGACGACCAACCGTTCCACACCGACAGGGAAGCTGCCAAGGACAGCGTTTACGGCGGCCTGATCGCTTCGGGCTGGCACACCTGCGCCATCTTCATGCGTCTGGCCGTCGATGTGCAGCGTGGCGAAAATAGACTGGCCATGATGGGTTCGCCGGGCTTTGACGATCTAAAATGGCTGCTGCCGGTCCGTCCCGGCGACGTTCTATCGGCGCGCACCAAGATCCTGTCGGCCACGCCGTCGCGCCACAAGCTGGACCGGGGCACTATACGGATACAAATTTGGCTGCTCAATCAAAACGGCAAAGTGGTGTTGGAGATGACCAACATGGGCCGCTATCGCCGCCGGCCTGGTACGCGACCCCGTGACGAGAGGCTTTCCGATTAGAACGAAAGTGCCATACTATAAAAACTGAAAATAGGTAAATAAAAACCAATTGGGGAGTGAAGAAAGATGGGGACGGACATTACATTAACCGCCGAGGATGGTCATACCTTGGGCGCCTATCGGGCCGATCCGGCGGGTAAGGCGCAGGGCGGCATTATTGTCATTCAAGAGATTTTTGGCGTTAACAACCATATTCGCGAGACCTGCGACCGTTTCGCCAGCGAGGGCTATGTGGCCATTGCCCCGGCCTTGTATGACCGAACCGACACCAAGAATTGTTCGCTGGGCTACACCCCGGATGACATTGCCATTGGCCGTGATTTGAAGGACACCTTTTCCTGGGATCTTTCAATTTTGGATCTCAAGGCGGTGATGAACGTGATGCAGGCCGAGGGCCTAAAGGTTGGTACCGTGGGCTATTGCTGGGGTGGCACTATTTCCTATCTGGCCGGCACGCGCCTGCCAGTGTCCGCATCGGTGGTCTATTACGGCGGACAGATCATGCCTTATGTGGACGAAAAGGAAGGCTGCCCGCTGTTGATGCATTTTGGCGAACACGACCATGGCATTCCGCTGGACGACGTGGCGGCGATCGACAAGGCCCATCCGGACGCGGTGGTGCATATCTATAACGCCGATCATGGCTTTAATTGCGATCATCGGGGATCGTACAATGAGGCGGCGGGCGATCTAGCGCGCCAACGCACCATGGAATTGTTCGCGCAACAGCTGGGTTAGCCATGGCCTGAATGAGGATAGCCAGGCCATATTAGATGAATACCGCAAGTGGCCTGGTACACTTCACTTCACATCTGGATGGGAAACCGACACAGAGGCACGCCTAGTCCCTATGATTAGCGCGACCGCCAATGATCAGTGAGTATGCGCCGTGCCGTTGATGCAAAGATTGGTCCGAAATTTCAGGTTGCTTGCTATTCTGGCCCTATTGCCCCAATCTGGGCACGCCGATCAGGGCTTTCCCTATGACGGCCTGCAGATCATTGAAGGCCAGAAAAACTTTAAGGCACTGTTCAACGACCTGGATGCGGCGGTACGCAAGCACCGCATGGGCGTGGTGGGCTGAGCTTCCACCTCTATGGGCGCGGCCCGGCAGGGGATTGAGGTTCCGGGCAACGTGGTATTTGGCGTCTTCCGCAACGATTTTGCGGCGCGTATGTTACGGGCCAGCGTTCTGGTGGTGATCAAGGCGCCGTTACGTTTTCCTGTCACCGAGAATGACGATGGTACCTCGGGGCTCAGTTATCGCCGCCCCACGGCCGTGCTCAAGCCCTATGGCAACGCAGCGTCGGATGTCATGGCGGCGGAACTAGACGTGTTCTTCGGCAAAACCGGCAAAGTCGCCGTGGCCAACTAGCGTCTCTACGCCGCCCTGGATGGGGTTCGCTAATTTGCCTTTTTGTCTAATAGCGTCAGTTTAGCCCCGCCAATTGGACTGCGGCCAAAAAGGTTTGTGCAATATGTCCGGAGGGTAAGCGCTCTAGAATGCCCAGTGATCTCAAGGTAGTTTCAGCGGTCCCAGACAAGCCGGCAAAAAAAGTATGCGGTACCGTTCTGGACGGCACCGGTCAAAAATTCCTCGATCGCCAGGGTCGCGCTGGTATCAATATGGACGGCTTAGGTAAAGTCGTAAATGACCGCTTGGTGGCCCAATACCGCCCTACCGACCCGCCGATTTAAGGCCCGCGCAGAAGCGTAAAAATCTGACCCCGCAAAAAAAAGACCAGTCCAATCTGTCCGTTGAATATTCCCAGGGCCTCCCGCACGGAATCGTCCAGGCCTTGATTGCCGTCTGCAATGACGATCGCGGTCACGCCTTTTATTTCCTCCCGTTCCATCCACCTGGTGGTGACGAAGGCGGCCAGGGTTAAGCCAACCGCGACGGCCGTAATCAGGTTGAGGAATACTGTCAGCCCAAGGGTCACGAACATCACCAGGACCTTGTCATGCGGGGCGTGGGGGCTCTGTTTGAGGTAGCCCTAATCGATAATGTCCCAGCCGACTTTTATTAAAATACCGTCCAGGATGGCATGCGGGACCTTCTCTGCCAGGGGGGCAAGGCCAAGGACCAGTGCTAAAAGGATATGCGCGTGCAAGGTGCAGGAAAGTGGCGATGTGCCACCGGCGCGAATATTGACGACGGTCCGCATGGTCGCGCCGGTACCTGGCAAGCCGCCGGTCAGGTCGCCACCATGTTGCCGATGCCCTGACCGATCAGTTCACGATCGGATTTGTGTCGTGTGCGGTAATAGAATGGGCCACCAACGGGGTCAAAAGACTGTCGATTGAGCCCAGCAGCACCAGCACGAACGCCGGCTGAACGATAGATGGCGGGTTGATGATGGTAAGGAATAGGAGGCGCAGGTCCGGCATCCCGATCGGAACATCACCGATAACTGGCGCGCCGTTAAAAACATACAGACCCAGCAATGTTCTGGCAACGAGGGCCGCGAGGGGCGGCGGCAATAATTTTTGCAGCCGCGCCGGCCAAAAGATCATTATTGCCAACGTGATGCAGGCGATGGTCAACGCAGCGCTGTTGAAATGGATAGCGTTATTGGCCCGTTTGTGGAGCACCCCGCTGGCCCCGCTGGGCACAGTTGCCCTGCCGACAAAGGGCAGGGTCTGGATCAGAATTATGATTACGCCGATCCCCGACATGAAACCGGAAACCACGGAATAGGGCGTTTAGGATACGAATCGGTCGACCCGCAAAATTCCGAACAGAATCTGTAAAAGTCCGCCCAGGAAGACAATCGCGAATGCCTCGGCCAGGTTTTCGGCATGCTCGGCCACGACCGCGCCCATCTACACGGTCATCGGCCCGGTCGGACCCGATACCTGCGCCGGCGTACCACCAAATACGGCCGCGAAGAAGCCCACGGCAATGGCTCCGTAATGTCCCGCGTTTGGGCCGGCACCCGAGGCGACACCGAAGGCCAGGGCCAGTGGCAACGCGAAAACGGCGGCCGTAACGCCGCCAAAAATGTCACCGCGAACAGAACTGACGGAATATGACGACGGTT
>CAUZBE010000020.1:0-16790 GCA_963577885.1 Alphaproteobacteria bacterium | reverse complement strand
ACAATTGACCCGAATGGTACGCAATAATTCTTCCGGATGAAAAGGTTTCTGGCGGCGGCCTAATCGACCGTAACATTGAAACAATCTAGCATGGCCGGCTTACGGCGCAAGCGAGCGACAACATAGAAGAGGCTCCAGCGCCCGGCACCATCTGGAATTTATTTGGCGCTCATTTGGGCCGCCACTCCCGAACCCGCCGCCGCGCCTCGGTCAGCTGAGCCGGGGTTATCCAGGCTGCTAGCCGGCTAAGTTCAGTCACCGCCATCCGTGTAGCTTCAGCAAAATATAGGGCGGCTCAAACCGCAAGGGAAAACGATGTGAAGCAGCGTGAAGATACTACATGCACGCCCTGACATCGTCTTAGGTTACGCCCTTGCCACATTGGTATCATTCGCCAAGCAAGAGCTGGGAAAGGGCATGCCCTTGTTCAGTGACTTGGTAATGCCACTTCGCGGACGCGGTCAAATTCTTCGGCACGCCCGTAGGTATCCGCCAGCATACTCTGCCCACCAACATTTCCTTGCTCGTTACTTTTGCCGATCCATTTTAAAGCCTTGGCGTCATCTTTTGCACGCCAAGACCCTCGCCATAGAGGGTGCCGCTGGGGGTCTGGGCCTGGGCGTAGCCCCCATCCGCCAATGGCCGCAGCAGCTGCAAGACCGTGGCATAATCTCGGCGATCATAGGCGTACTTTGCATCCTGCAGCGGCCCCGCCAGGCCCGGCCCACCCTAAAATTAAAGCCATTGCCAAAATGCAGCACAGACAGCCGGGTAGTACGAGACACCTTCATCACCTGTGATTATAATTTAAATTATTAAAACAACTTTTAAATGAATAATCCCGGTTGTCTCTAAATATTCATTCTTTGTTGTAAACAGTGGCTAGTGCCTAGCCGGCGCGTCAACGCACACTCCCGGCAGCTCCGGCCCGGCCTATGCGGAATTCAGATACTCAGGTCGAGCAGGTTGTAGTCGTGCAGGCTTTGCCGGGCGGCCTCGTCCCAGGGGAAGCTGTCTCCGGCTTGGGCGAAAGGCTGATAGACGAAGGGTGTTTCGTGGGGAAAATGCTGGCGCCGGGCATCGATGGCATAGGCGATCAAGCGGGCCCGCTGGCGGATGCGGTCCGCGTCATAAACCGCCACGGCGTTATGCAGGCCGCCGCCCTCCACGCCCAGGACGGAAGCGCGGCGGTGACAGCCGAAATTTAGGGTCACCCGCCAATCAGGCGAGGTATTGGCGAAGGAGCCGTGCAGCGCCTGGCGGTTGGCGATGGCTACATCACCGGGCGCGCAGATCATCGGCACCGCGTCGGGTAGACGTTCAGAGCCGGCCGCCGCCGCCATGGCCTTGATATCCACCTTGCCCAGCTTGTGTGAGCCAGGCACGACCCAGACGCCGTTCGCCGGCGTACAGCCATAAACCTGCGCCATGATGTTAAAGCCGTGGCTACCCTGGTCCCAATCTGCACTGTCCCAATGGGTGACGCCGTCCTGATGCCAGGCGACGGAGGCGCCCAGGCCCGGCTCCTTTATGAAAATGGCGTCGGAAAAGGGCACGAAATCGGCGCCGTTCACCCCGGCGCAAATGGCCAACAGGTCCGGGTGGCCATAGGCGCGCAGGCAGGCTTCGGAAAACTGCAGAGAGCCGAGGATAAGATAAACGATGTCTTCCGGGCTGTCCTGGGCGGGGGTCGGCTCCAACATCTTGACCGGATGGCGGCCATTGGCCAGATCAGTGCCGCCGAACGGATCGCCCAGGGGTTTGGACCAGAACAAGGTCGGCGCCTGGCAATCGGCGCCTAGCGCCGGCCGTCCGTTGGCATCCAAGGGAGAGCCTTTTGTAGTTGGCAGGCGGTCGCGGATAGCGGCGATGTCCGCTTCGATCTCGGTCAGTTCCTGGCCCCCCAACACCCCTTCGAAAATATAAAATCCACAGCGCCAATAGGCCTCCAGAATATCCCCGTGCAGGGCGCCGTTGCCGTCATAGCGCACCGGCCCGCGGTTGCCCAAGGCCTGAGCCTTAGCCTCGCCGGCCCGCAGATAGGCCGCCATGTCGGCCTGATCGTCGCTATAGTTAGCAGATTTGGTGGTTCTCTGAATGCTCACCGCGTTACGCCTCCTTGGGTTAGGGTTATGGATGTTAGCCCAAATGACTATGGTGTGCGATTCCTCCTGCGGATGATGGGATATTTTCGGCGTTACACACGATTTAAGAGATTTAATATATTGTCTGTTCCCAATTACACACAACCCGTGGGTGGTTAGGCTTCCCGACAATAAAGCGCCTGTGGGGTGCGACATGGCCTGTTAAATAATTATAGATGGGATCGCCGGCTTTCGGCCCGCGCCCGCGACCAACCCGCACCGCATCATGATCAGTGGCACGGCAATCGACTGTGGGCACGTCCAAGTCAAGCTGAAGCACGCGAGCACCAGCGTCTAGGCACTCCCTTAGACAGTGAACGTCGCTTCGGGCACCGCCCCTTGGCTGGCCAAAATCACGATCGCCGAAGGCGCTTTTAATAGCGGCGATTTTGTCTGCCGCACTGATCGCTGCGTTGAAGTGGATGACGTCTACACTGAAGGTGGCGCCTGCCACGCCGATCGAAAACGTGAGGGCCTGCCTTATCAGGTGGAAGGCGTCTGTCCCCTAGTCGAGAAAATACACGCCGACGCCCGCTGCCCAAGCCTCAACTTCTGCAACCCCAACGGCACCCGAGCGGTCAGCGTCGTGACCAATGTCACGCCAGCCAATGCCAGCGTTGTGGTCGTGGTGCAGTGGTAAGTATCAATTCATCTACCCACCGGGTGACCTCATCAATGGCAACACCGAATTGCTCAACACAGCCGGTCAAGAAGTAGCAAATAGCATTGACCTCGATGCAGGTCTTTACGCCTGTACCTTGGAAATCATCACACCGGTGCCGTACCCGGGACCACCCGCCTCCTTCACCGTAGATCCCCGCCTGTCCCCGGACGGCAGACCGCCCGAGGCCAGCCCGGGGATCAACTTCGACGGCATCAATGTCGGAGACTGCACTGGTGCCGATGAACGCACCGTCACGGTAAATGCGTTGGTAACGCCCACTGCGGGCACGGTGGTTGACGCCGAACTGATCCTCGTCCGCGCCAGCACCTTGAATGAGGCCGACACGGCCCTCGGCAGCGGCGATGTGCTCGACAGCGCCATGAGGCAAGCCTTGGAATTCGACCTTAACGGCAACAGGGATTTGCCACCCGGCGACTACATCACTTACGTCCGGATCACCAGCCATGACTATTGCACTCCGCCCGGCATCGACAAAGTGGTCGCGTCTTGCCCGTCTGACGACGACACGCCCCCCAGCGGCGGCCGAAATGACGGCGGCGCCAGAACCGGCGATGACGACGATGTCACAAAAAATAGCAGGGGAGGCATCAATTGATGCCTATTTACTCTGCTGGTATTCCTCGGCGTTAGTGCCGTCCTGCTCGGTGTTGCGCTCTGTCTGATTGGCATCATTGTTAAGGGCAATTCCACCGTCGTCCTGGTTATCATCGCCATCGTCGGCGCGGTGATCCTAGCGCTCGTCACGATATTCCTGATTATCTGGATTTTCTGATCGACGCCTTGTTGTTCCTAGACGCCATCGGCATCATTCTGACCCTCCTCGGCGGGATTCTACTTTTGTTGGGAATCTTCAAGTTCTGCTGGCGTGGCTAGTTGTTCTATACTGCCAATTTCAGCCTGCTGGCATTGCTCGCCTACTGCTTTTCCCGAGTCGTCAGCTGCCGGCCATCGCCGCGCTGGGTGCCGAACCGGGCCCGCCTCAGCCTGCCGGATCGTTGGCGCCGACTGCCTACTACCGAAGTACTTCCGTTCTTCACTTCGGGGCCTGGGTCGGGCATACTGCTGGCCAAGAGATTGGCGTTGATTAAGTATGACGATGACGGATCTTTCGGTTTTACCGACTATGGGCGTAGGCAGTTATGCTCTGCCGGGTTGGATGCATCTGTTCCGCCGGCATATGGGCGAGGCGGCCGCGCCCATGGACGTGGCCGAAGCGTTCGAGGATGCCACCCGCTTGGCCATCGCCGATCAGGTTGAGGCGGGGATCGATATCATCTCCGATGGGGAGCTGCGCCGGCAGCGCTTTGTCTACGAAATGTATGAACGCATCTCCGGCATTCAGCGCCAGCAACGGCCGCGCAAGCTAGGCGTACCCGGCTATGACATGGCGCCGAAGTTCTTTGCCACGGACAAGGTAAACGCGCCCGACGGTCTGGGCTTGGTCCAGGAATACCAGGATCTGGCCCGCCTGGCGCCGGACAGAAAATTGAAAATCGCCTTTCCCGGTCCCCTGACCTTTGCTGCCAACATCCTGCCCGGGCCCCATTATGGCGACAGTGCGGGCGGCATGGCGAAGCTGATGGACGACGTCATCGCCATGTTGCGGGCCGAGGTGGCGGCCCTGCACAAGGCCGGGGCGGACTTCATCCAGATTGACGAGCCGGGCCTGACATTCGTGCCGGAAGTCCGCGGCCTGGGAGAGGCGGCCGATTGCATCAATCGGGTCACCCAGGGCCATGGCCCGCTTACGGCGGTGCATGTCTGTTTCGGCAATAATGCCTCCCGCCCCTCCTCGCCGCGCGGCATAAGGCGGCTGTTGGTGGCGCTCGAAAGCCTGGAAACCCGCATGCTGGTGCTGGAATTCGCCAACCGGGAGATGGCGGAGCTGGATATCCTAGCCCCGCTGTCGGAGCAATTCCAGATCGCCGCCGGAGTGATCGATGTGAAATCCTTTCACGAAGAAAGCCCCGGCGACGTGGTAGCCCGTATTCGCCAGGTCTTGCGCTATGTGCCGGTGGCGAAAGTGACCATCACCGCGGATTGTGGATTTTCTGCAATTCCCCGCTGGCTGGCCCGCAGCAAGATGGAAGCCATGGTCGCGGGCGCGGAACTGGTGCGCCTGGAATTGGCGGGCGCCAACGCCTAGAGCATGTTCTTTGAAACATGCTGAGGCTTTTTAAGATAGAGAAATTGAACCAATTACTTGGGTCGCGAGAGCGGCTCCAATTAATTAAAAATTGCTCTAGGCGTTACGGTTAACCCAAATTAACCATCCCGGTTAAGCCGTTGTTAGGGACCGCCGCCCGGTTGGGCACACAGATTGGCGCAGAGGCGCAAAAGTCGGTATGGCGGATACCCTGTTCTGCCAGTCGGCGAATATTAGGTGTCCGGATCTCGGACTGGCCGAAGAGCTCAGTATCGCCATACCCCATGTAGTCGAAGACGATCAATACACATGCTTGCTGCGGGGACGGCTCATCTATTCCAACCGACATTGCTTATCTAGGCAATATTTCTCAGGTGATTTTCATATCAGCAATGATCGCATCAATATTGAACGCCCGCTGTAATGTGTTTCGCCAAGACCTTTCCAACTGTCGTAATTTTAGCCGGCCAGCGCTGTCCGAACTCCCTGTTTGGTTGAATTCCAGCCCTTCGTGGCCGAATAGGAGAATGACCGGTTTGCACCAGCAAGCGGAAGTCAAAGCTGCGGGTTCAGCCGAAAACGGAAGACCACTAGTCCAGCAATAATCCCGCCAGATGTTTGCGGTGATGGGGGCCGTCGCCGTGTTGTTGTTCGCACCACAGGGCGCGGCGGCGGAACAGTTGCGCATCGCACTCATAGGTGAAGCCAAAGGCGCCATGGAACTGGATCGCCCGGTCGGAGGCAAAGGCGAAGGCCTGCGCCGCCTGGGCCTTGGCCATGCGCACGGCCACTTCGCCGCGCTGGTCAGAGGCAACCGCCATATCAAAGACGGTGGCGGCATGATAGAGGTGAGAGCGGGCCTGCTCCAAGCCCACCAGGGCATCCACCATGGGGTGTTTCAGGGCTTGATAGGCGCCGATGAAATGGTCAAACTGGCGCCGGGTCTTCAGGTATTCCAGGGTCACGTTGATGACCCCCGCCATGCCGCCGCACATTTCGGCCGCGTACAACAGGCAGGCGGCAAGATGCAGTCTTTTCAGACAGCCGGCGGCGCCCGCCACCGGCAGCAGATTGGCCGCCGGCACCTCTATACCATCCAGATGTAAACCATAGCTACGCCGGGTTTCATCAATCACCACCTCGCGCCGCAAAGCCCCCTCCCCCAGGACCGAATTCTCCACCAGCACCAGCGCCGGCGCCCCATCCAGGGTCACGGACAGCAAGAACAGATCGGCCATAGACGCGTCCGTAACGAAGGTCTTTCCGCCCTGCAATACCAGCCTGTCGCCTTGACGCTCAGCGGTGCAGGTCAGATTGGTTAGATCCCAATCACCGTGCGCCTCGGTCAAGGCCAGGGCGGCGACGGCGCCGCCCACCAACTGGGGCAGCCATTGGGATTTCTGCTCGTCGCCGCCGCCCCACAGGATCACCTGAGCGGTAAGGGTCGTGGAGACCAGGGGCGATGCCAGCAGATTGCGGCCCAAGGGCTCGACAATGGCCACCACCTCGCCCAGGCCCAGGCCGCTTCCGCCATAATCTTCGGGGATGGCGATGCCCAGCCAGCCCAGGCCGGCGATTTCCCGCCACAATTCCGCATCAATGGTGTGCTCGGCCGCCAATTGCCGGCGCACCGCGGATATGGGCGCCTTATGGGCCGCAAAGGTCCCTGCGATTTCCATTAATTGCGTCTGTTCGTCGCTGAACAATATATCGGATGCCGCGGTCTGTTCGGTCATGATGGCACCCCTTAATCGGACTTCGGCAGGCCCAGGACCCGTTCGCCGACAATGTTCTTTTGAATTTCACTGGTGCCGCCGCCGATGGTGCTGGAAAAGGCGTTGAAATAGCCGCGCTGCCAGCGCCCGCCGTCCAGGACCGATGGATCATCCACATAGCGCGAAGCGTTGGCGCCCTGCAGGGTCACCGCGAACTGGTTCAGGCGCCGGCGCCATTCCGAATGGGTCAACTTGCGCGCCATGGCGATGGACCCGGGCCATTCCGTATTCAGGCCCGGAATTTCGGCTCGTTGATTATTCAATTCCAGGCCGCGTTCTTCGATCAGAAAAGCCACCAGTTGATCACGAACCAGAGGATCCTCGATCGCCGAGCGGCCATCGCGCAAAGCGTGGCGGGCCAGTTCAACCACTTCGCCGGCGAATACCGGCATGGAGTGCACGCCGCCCGCCTGGCCGCCGCTGACAGCGCGCTCAAAGGTGAGGGTTTTCATGGCAACCTGCCAACCCTTGCCTTCCTCGCCAATCAGGCAGGTATCGGGAATGCGCGCGTTATCGAAAAACGTCTGGGTAAAGCCGTATTCGCCAGTCAACTTGCGGATCGGCACCGCCTCGATACCGGGGGTTTTCATGGGCGAAAGAAAATAGCTCAAACCTTCATACTTGGTATTGGCTTCGGTATTGCTGCGGGCCAGCAGGATCATGTAATCGGCATAGGATCCCAACGAGGTCCAGATTTTAGAACCGTTCAGCACGAATTCATCACCGTCACGGACGGCGCGCAATTGCGCATTGCCCAGGTCGGAGCCGTTATCCGGCTCGGAAAAGCCCTGGCACCAGATATCCTCGGCGCTCAAGATGCGTTTGATATAGTCCTGCTTTTGCACCTCGGTGCCCATATTCAGGATCAACGGACCAGCCCAGCTAAGCCCGATGGTATTGGTCATGAAGGGCACCTTCTGACGCGCCATCTCCGCCGTGGCGATATCCTGAAAGGCCTGGTCCCGGCCGCCACCGCCGTATTCCGCCGGCCAGGCCATGCCAAGATAGCCTGCCTCGTAGACCTTGCGCTGCCAGGCGCGCAAGAATTCGAACTGCCGATCCGTGCCCACTTCCATGAAGCTTTGCGGCAGCAAAAATCCAGGATCCGCCGGTTTGTTTGCGGTGAACCAGGCCCCAGCCTCGGCCCGGAAGTCGTCCAGTTCCCTGGCGGAAATGCTCATGTGCGTTACCTTTTTGTGGCTTTATGGGCCTAGGCCGGCGTGCGGACGCCGGAGAATGCAGCAATCTTCCAGTCACCGTCGCGCTTTTGTAAAATATAGTAGGCTCCCACCACTTCGATGGGGCTGTCGTCGGCCCGCATGCGGGTGGCGTCAATTTGCACATGGGCCTTGGTTTCATCCACATGGACCACAGTGTAGGTGGATTTGCCGTGATGAAACCCAGTGGCCTCGCGCAGTTTCACGGGATCGAAAGGATAACGTTCGCGCATCTGCACACTATCCTCGGTGATATAGGCCACCGGCAGATGCACCATGGCCTGGATCTCGTCCCGGGTGCCGGTTTCAATGGCTTGTTGGTATCTATGCAACAAATTCATGACCTCAACTACCAGTCCATCGCGTCTGGACATCACCCTGCTCCCCATCCCGTAAGTCATTGCCGCCGCTCAAGACGTGACCGGCTGTAGCGGTAAAGATAACGAGCGCCGGCCCATTTGGCCAAGCGTTGATTGCTTCCTCATAATTCACAAGTCTTATGGGTGGGCGCCGTTGCGCACCATGGCTACCAGGGGTACAAGGGTGGCCGCATTAATTCGCCGATGGTGAGGGCCATGGCAATAGGATCTAATGGGCATCCATGGTCGCGCGCGCATCGACGCACGGCGCAAACAAAACACTTTGAAACATAAAGAACGTATTCCAGAAAGGACGACGGATGGCACGTAACAAGATCGCATTGATTGGGGGCGGCAACATTGGCGGTACCCTAGCCCATTTGGCGGGTTTGAAGGAACTGGGTGACGTGGTGATGTTCGACATCGTCAACGGCCTGCCACAGGGCAAGACCCTGGATTTGGCGCAAGCCTCGCCAGTTGAAGGCTTTAACAGCCAGCTCTCGGGCAGCAATTCCTATGCCGCCATCCGGGGCGCCGATGTGATCATCGTGACCGCCGGCGTGGCGCGCAAGCCGGGCATGAGCCGGGACGATCTGTTGGGCATCAATGTCAAGGTGATGCGACAGGTCGGTGAAGGCATCAAGAAATATGCCCCAAAGGCCTTTGTCATCTGCATCACCAACCCTCTCGATGCCATGGTCTGGGTCTTGCGGGAGATTACGGGCCTGCCCGCGAATCGCGTTGTCGGCATGGCCGGCGTGCTAGATTCCGCCCGCTTCCGCTATTTTCTGGCCGAGGAATTTAGCGTTTCGGTCGAGGATGTGACCGCCTTCGTATTGGGCGGCCACGGCGATACCATGGTGCCCCTGGCGCGTTATTCCACCGTCGCCGGCATCCCCCTGCCCGACCTTGTAAAGATGGGCTGGACCACCAAGGCCCGCCTGGACAAGATCATTCAACGGACCCGTGACGGCGGCGCCGAAATTGTCGGCCTATTGAAAACCGGTTCCGCCTTTTACGCCCCTGCCTCGGCCGCGATCCAAATGGCGGAAAGTTATTTGCGGGATCAAAAGCGGGTGCTGCCCTGCGCCGTCAGCCTGAACGGCGAATACGGCGTGAAGGACATGTATGTGGGCGCTCCCGTCGTAATCGGCGCCAAGGGCGCCGAGCGGATCGTAGAAATTTCCCTGAACGCGTCCGAGAAGAAGGCGTTCAATCATTCGGTCAAATCGGTCAAGGATCTGATCGCCGCCTGCAAGAAACTCGACCCGTCGCTTGGCAAAAAGGCCAAGCGGGCAGCGCCGAAGAAGAAAGCCGCCAAAAAAGCCAAATAGCCGGTCCGTCCAGTGGATGTTGGTGGCCAGTAATTAAGGAATGCGATGAATATTCATGAACATCAGGCCAAGGCCGTCTTGCAGGACTATGGCGTCAGCGTGCCGAACGGCGGCGTGGCCTATAGCGTGGAAGAGGCGGTAAAGGCGGCTGAAGCATTGCCGGGACCGGTCTGGGTAGTCAAGGCCCAGATCCATGCCGGCGGCAGGGGCAAGGGCGGCGGCGTCAAGCTGGCCAAGTCCATTGTCGAAGTCCGTGCCCTCGCTACCGAGATCCTAGGCATGACCCTGATCACGCACCAGACCGGGACCCAGGGCAGGGAAGTCAAACGCCTGTATATCGAGGACGGCTGCGACATCGCGCGGGAGCTTTACCTCGGCGCCGTCATGGACCGCGGCTCCTCGCGTATTGCCATCATGGCCTCGACCGAGGGCGGCATGGATATCGAGGCGGTGGCGGAAAAGACGCCGGAAAAAATCCTGACTTTGGTGATTGATCCCATCGTCGGCCTGCAGGGCCATCACACCCGGCGCCTGGCCTTTGGCCTAGGCCTGAAAGGCAAACAGGTTACCTCCGCCGTCAAGTTGATCACGGCGCTGTATCGGGCCTTTGTCGATACAGATGCCTCGTTGGTCGAGATCAATCCAATGGTGGTGACCGGCGCCGGTGAGGTCATCGCCCTGGATGCCAAAATAAATTTTGACGATAACGCCCTGTATCGGCATCCCGATATCGAAGCCATGCGGGACCCGGATGAAGAAGACCCGGCGGAGCTGGAAGCTGCCAAGGCGGATCTTAACTACATCAAGCTGGATGGCAGCATCGGCTGCATGGTAAACGGGGCCGGCCTGGCCATGGCAACCATGGATATCATCAAGCTGCATGGCGGCGAGCCGGCCAACTTTCTCGATGTGGGCGGCGGCGCCACCAAGGAGCGGGTGACCCAGGCATTCAAGATCATTTTGTCCGACCAGAACGTCAAAGGCATCCTGGTCAATATTTTTGGCGGCATCATGCGTTGTGACATCATTGCCGAAGGCGTCATCGCAGCGGCCCGGGAAGTGAATTTGACCATGCCGCTGGTGGTGCGTCTGGCCGGCACGAACGTAGAAAAAGGTAAGGAAATTATGGCCGCCTCCGGCCTGACCATCATCTCCGCCGACGATTTGGGAGACGCGGCCGCCAAAGTAGTCAGCGCCGTGCAGGACGCCGCCTGATGGCTGTGCTGGTCAACAAGGATACGAAAGTCATCTGCCAGGGATTTACCGGCAATCAGGGCACGTTCCATTCGGAACAGGCTATAGCATATGGCACCCAGGTAGTCGGAGGTGTTTCGCCCGGCAAGGGCGGCGAAAGCCATCTTGGCCTGCCGGTGTTCGATACCGTGGCCGATGCGATCGCGGCGACGGCAGCCAATGCTTCCGTAATCTATGTGCCGCCGCCCTTTGCCGCGGATGCCATTCTAGAAGCCATAGATTGCGAAATCGAATTGGCGATCTGCATTACCGAAGGCATCCCCGTGCTGGATATGGTCACCGTCAAGCGGGCTTTGCAGGCGTCGGGCAAAACCCGCCTAATCGGGCCGAACTGTCCCGGCGTGATTACCCCGGATGAATGCAAGATTGGTATCATGCCGGGTCATATCCACACCCGAGGCAAGATCGGCGTCGTCTCTCGGTCCGGTACTTTGACCTATGAAGCCGTGGGCCAGACCACCACCGCCGGTCTGGGGCAAAGTACCTGCATTGGCATTGGCGGCGATCCGATCAATGGCACTAATTTCATTGATTGCTTGGAAATGTTCCTGGCCGATGACGAGACCCAGGGCATCGTGATGATTGGCGAGATCGGCGGTACGGCCGAGGAAGAAGCATCGGAATTCATTAAGCGGTCTAAGATCAAGAAACCCATGGTCGGTTTTATTGCCGGCGTCACGGCGCCTCCCGGCCGGCGCATGGGCCATGCGGGCGCCATCATTTCGGGCGGCAAGGGGACGGCCGGCGACAAGATGGAGGCCATGCGCAGTGCCGGTATCGAAGTGGCGGATTCGCCTGCAAAACTGGGCAGCACCATGTTGCAGGTAATGAAGGGTTAACCATACCGCGCACAATATGCGTGGGGATTGTAATTACAGTGGAGATGGCGGCAGAAAGCCGTCGGTGGGAACAATTCCATAGTGGACGCGAAGAGTGTAGACGCTAACGGCGTGGCCCCCGCAGGCACGGACCTTGAAGGCTCCTCATTCCTATTTGGCGCCAACAGCGCCTTTATAAAACACCTTTATCAGCGCTATTTGAACTGGTCGGTGCCTTGTCGACATGGGGTCAGAACCCGCGGGGCGATTTCATACAGCCTTTCGGCGGCCTGGAATAATTGGGCCGAAGCCGAGAGGATCATGGCCTGGTTAAGACGGTCCTGCGACGCGGACGCCATCAGCTCCTAGGCCTGATCGGCGACTATCTCGGCCTCGACCAAACGCGCCTTCGGCAAGTGGATCAGGATGTTCCGCACACCGATGAAAGAACGGCGCAGATTGCGCCGCGCCGCCTCGTCCACATGGGTCACATCATCGACCCCGTCGAGCCCGAGTTTCATCGTGCGTTTAATTTCTCCGTTGCATGCCATGCCGTCCGCTCAATTCTTGCCCCCAGCCATGGCCAGTTTGCCAACCTTTCGAAGTTGTTGCCAGCCGCATCTCTCATTTCCAAGCCGGTGCCTCAGCGTATTACGCCGGTTCACGGCCACGCTAAAGCCCCATTCGTTTGCCAATGACATTTCTGAGAATTTCCGAGGTGCCGCCGCCAATGGGCCCCAGGCGTGCCTCGCGAAATAGCCGTTGCATCTCCCCCGCCATATAGCCGGCCCCACCCATGATCTGCATGCCCAGGTCAGCAACCTTAAAATTATTTTCCGTCGCCACGACCTTGGCCGTGGTGGTTTCCAAAACGGCGTCCTCGCCCACGTCCAGCATCCGCGCTGCGTGAAAAGTCGCCAAACGAGCCAACTCGGTCAACATATGCATGTCCGCCAGCTTGTGTGAAATCGCCTGATATTCCGTGATGCGTTTGCCAAAGGCCTTGCGGTTGACGGCAAAATCCTTAGCCAGTTCCAGGATCCGCAGGCAATGGCCGGCGGAAGTGGCGGCAAGCAACAGCCGTTCCTGATTAAGGCCCCGCATTAACATCGGCCAGGCGCCGCCTTCGCTCCCCAGCAGATTGCCCAGCGGCACGCGTACGTCATCCAAGAATACTTCGTTCGGCAACGAGGTGCGGGAACCCAAGGGGTCCATGGGCCGGATCGATAGCCCCTGCGTCCTGCTATCGACCAGGAAAAGACTCAATCCCTTATGCCCGGCATCCGGGTCGGTCTTAGCCGAGACCACCATGTAATCGCTGACATGGGCGTTAGTGATATAGATTTTTTGCCCGTTGATCACATAGCTATCGCCGTCGCGGACCGCACGGGTGCGGATGCCGGCGGCGTCGGAACCGCTGTCAGGCTCGGAATAGGCGATGCACATCTTTAATTGCCCCGCGATCAGGCGCGGTAGCAGCTCTTGCCGCTGGGACTCAGTGGCATGGTATTGCAAATGCGAGGCGCCATAGATCGTCGTGGTCATATAGGCGGACCGGATGCCGAAATGGTAATAGCCCATCGCCTCGATGAAGACTGCCATATCCATGTTGGAGGCCCCGGCGCCGCCATATTCTGCTGCTATGGGCAGGCCAAGCCAGCCGTCTGCTGCAATGGCCTGGAAGGCCTCGCTGGGAAAGGCTGAGGCCTTGTCGAGCTCCAACATTTTTTCCGCCGGCAGTACCCGCCCCAGCAGGCCCAGAATGCTGTCACGCATCAGAATTTGCTCGTCCGTAAAATTAAAGGTTTTGTATGGCATGGCTAAACCCAATTCCTACTCAAAAACTGTGCTGCATCTGGCCTGGGGCGGTCATCGTGACGTCCTATTTGGCCAGCACCGCCCGGCCGCTGTCCGTTATGCGGCAAACCAGCCAATCGGGCTTCAACGGATTGGCGAACCAGGGTTCGGACCAGCCGGCCTTGATACAGGCCCGAATTGTCCGAATATCTATCTCCTGGCCGTACTCATCGAAAAGGGGCAGTTTCCCCCCCGGTTGGGACAATCCCCTGTTCAAATAGCTAACTTGGCTTGCGCTGGGTCTTATCATGGTTCCAAGATTACACGACTGGGGCAAACAGGCAAAGCGAGTGCTTTTTCAGGACTTATTCACAGGCCGATTCGAAAAAAGCGATGAACGATGATTCATTTAATGATAATCGGTACTTGACATTATGTTGCGCCGCAACATATTATTAATGAGTTGCATAGTCACATAACCTAATTTGATAACGTTAGAGAGCGGAAAATGCTTGATAGTCGGCCCAGCAGAGGGTGTCTTTGGCCCATGTGGCCCCACGGTGACCATCCTAGCCACGAATACTGCGGCTCAATGCGCTCCGATGGTAGTTCGTACTGCGATGAACATAAAGCGAAGTCGATCCGTGATTTAGAGGTTGAGCCTCGCCAGCCGTTTATACCACGCAGGAAAGCGGCCTAGAGTAATTCCGTATCACTTAGAAACACGAAGTGATTCTAAGTGATTGGAGAAATTGCACTATTTAAAAGATTTGAGAACTTTCAAAATGAAAAGGCTCTAGAGTATAGCCTCTACGCTCGGCCGTTACCCGCGTCCTGGGCGGATCAAATATACAAAATTCACGGCTTGAAGCAGTGTTGCCTTATAGCAGGATGTCATGACGGCCTGATGACGTGACGTCAGCCGGGAATGCTCTAGATGATAGCACCGATCTGCCTCGCCATGGCTGACAACGTTTGTTCAAACTGATCCTTGTGCGGCGCATGGCCGCAATCGGGCATGAACAGGGTCGTGACGTCGGGACCAATGCCCCGTTCAATCGCCCGGCATTGCGCGATGGTGCCGTATTCGTCATCGGCGCCCTGGATCACCAGGGTTGGCACCCGCTGTCGGGCACAGATATTCGGTAAATATGCTTCCAAGTTCCAACTGCTGAAGCCCGCCCCCAACCATGGCTCCGACCAGCCGCGAAAGGCGCAGTCCACATTGTCGCCGTGATATTTCGCCAGGCGTTGCCGCAATTGGCCGGTGGCATAGGTTTCCCGTACCTGGGCAATACTGTCGGCGTTACACGCCTCCATGAAGACGTGGGGGGCCTCCAGGATCAGACCGGCCAGGCCAACCGCCGGGGTGCCGCCAGCATAGATCAAGGCGATGGACGCACCGTCGGAATGACCCACCAGGATCGGCCGCTTAATCCTGGCGGCGGCCAACAGTGCCGGCAAAACCCGTAACCCTTCGTCATGCATATAGGTAATGGGCCGTGGTAGGGCGCAGGGGTCGGAGCCGCCATATCCCTGCCGGCTGTAGACGAAGGCGCCCAAACCGGTGGCCGCTACCAAGCGGGCCGGGAAATCACGCCACAGGGCTACGCAACCCAGCCCCTCGTGCAGGAAGACGAGGGTGGGTGGGCCATCGGGATCAGGGGATGGCGCGGCGCCAAGCCAGGCGCATTCCAGGCGCTGCCCCGCCGCCTCTAAACTGTCAAAACCGCCCGTCATTCTCTGGCTCCGTCAATCCCGCAGCTTGAAACGTTGAATCTTACCCGTCGCAGTCTTGGGCAATTCGTCGATAAATTCTACCCAACGAGGATATTTGTAGGGCGCTAGGCGCCCCTTGACGAATTGTTGCAGTTCGGCGGCCTGGCTTTCGTCACCGCCGCCTGTTTTCAGGACGACATAGGCCTTGGGCTTTACCAGTTGGTCACTATCGCCATGGCCGACCACCGCGGCCTCCAACACGCCGTCATGGGCCATCAGGGCGGATTCGACCTCGAACGGCGAGACCCAGATGCCACCCACCTTCAGCATATCATCGCTTCGCCCCGCATAGATGAAATAGCCGTCTTCGTCCTGGAAGTATTTATCGCCCGTCCGGGTCCAGGCGCCTTCAAAAGTGGCTACACTATTTTTCCGGTTGTTCCAATAATAGGGTGACGACGACGGTCCGCTGACCAGCAAATCACCGATCTCGCCCGGCGCCACGTCGGCACCCGCATCGTCGGTGAGGCGGCAGCGATAGCCCGGCACCGGCAGCCCGGTGCTGCCATAGCGCACATCTCCAGGACGGTTGGAGACAAAGATGTGCAGCATCTCAGTAGAGCCGATACCATCCAGGATATCCACGCCAAAGCGCGTCGCCCAGCGTTTGGCGACCTCTTCAGGCAGCGCCTCGCCAGCGGAAACACAGTGGCGCAGACGCGGCGACGAGCTGTCGCGGCCGATACTGTCATCCGCCAGGATGCCCGCATACAAGGTCGGCACGCCATAGAAAATGCTGGCTTGGTTGTCCTTAATCCTGGTCATAACGGCCTCCGGCGTGGGCCGCCCGGCCATCAAAACAGAGGTCGCACCGGCCAGCATGGGAAAGGTCAGGGCATTACCCAGTCCGTAGGCGAAGAACAACTTGGCGGCAGAATAGACCACATCATCGGCCCGAATGCCCAACACGCACAGGCCATATAGGACCGCCGTATGGATCATGTCGCTTTGCAGATGCGGCGCGCCCTTGGGGCGTCCCGTGGAGCCGGAGGAATAGAGCCAGAATGCCACGTCATCGGCCGAGGTTGCCGCCGCCTCCAACGCTGCACCCGCGCCCGCCAAAGTCGCGGCCATGCTGGGATGACCTTGTGTATCACCCGTACCGGTCACGATGACATGGCGCAGATCGGGCATTTTATGCAGGACCGGCGCCACGACCGCCAGCAGTTCAGCGCTGACCACCAGGGCCCTGGCTCGGGAATCCCGCAACATATAATGATAGTCATCGGTAGTCAGCAGGGTGTTTACGGGGACTGCTACCAAACCCGCCTTGATGGCGCCAAAAAAGGCGATGGGAAAATCAACGCTGTCCAGTTGCAACAGCATGACCCGTTGTTCCGCTTGTAGTCCCAAATCCAACAGAGCATTGCCGAAGCGGTTGGTACCATCCTGCAAGGCGCCATAGGTGTGGCTGCCGTCATCATCTATAAAGGCAACGTTGTCGCCGAAGCCCTCCTCGACCCGCCGGTCCACAAAATCCAC
>CAUZBE010000019.1:0-16838 GCA_963577885.1 Alphaproteobacteria bacterium | reverse complement strand
GCAGTTTGATCAATCGGCTGGCCGGACCCACATTCAAGGCTAAGGCAGCAGTCTCGGCAAGAGAAGAGGCGCCGATCAGGTCACAAGTCTCGGTCTTGATCTCGATATTCCGAAAGCCGGCGCCGCTTAGTATCTCGGTCACATAGCCAGCGTCAGCAAAGGCCATGGGCCCTGGCGCCCGGGGCGGCATGGCCTCCGGTTCGCCCAAATGGCGGATGGCCGCCGTGCACCGAATATAAAACCAGGGTTTATCGGCCAAGCCACCCCAACATACAAAGCCCAACCGGCCGCCAGGGCGCAATGCCGTAAGTAGATTAGCGAAGGCCGCCATCGGGTTCTCGAAAAACATCACGCCGAAGCGCGATTGCAACAGATCAACGGCACCCGGTTCGAAAGCATGGCTTTGCCCATCGGCTATTTCCAGGGCCAGATTGGCGACGCCATCGGCCTAGGCCCGCGCGCGCGCCAGACCCAGCATGGGATGGGATAGATCGATGCCTAGCACCGCGCCCTCTCGTCCGGTTGCCGCCGCCGCGCGCAGGACCGTGGCCCCGGTGCCGCAACCGATGTCGATAATCCGTTCGCCCGACTGAATGTAGGTAAGTTGAAACAGGCGATCGGTCAAAGCGCTGAGGAGGTGGTCCATGGCTGCCTGATTGGCCACCCATTTTTCGCCGCTACCAGAATTCCAAAAATCGAATTGGCCGCTGTTTTTGCCTATCGCCGCTTGCTCTACCATTTTGTGACTCCTAGTCGCTCCAGCCGCCGCTCAATGAAAAGAACTGCCCGGTCTGGAATTGGTTGCCGCTGTCCAACAAGGCGGCGGCGAAATGGGCTATCTCCGCCGGCTGGCCAAATCTGTGCATGGGTGTTTGCTGCTCGACCACTTTGCGGACTTTGGGGTCATGGGACCCGGTTGCCTCGATAAAACCGGGATAGTCCAAATAGGCGGTGCCCAGGGCATTAATGGCGACCCCCTTATCCGCAACTTCCAAGGCGGCAGCCTTGACCATCATGTTGGCGCCCGCCCGCGTCGCCGAGTAAAGCGAAGCGTTGGGCATGGGACGACGGCCCGTGGCTGAGGTGACGATCACGATCTGGCCCCGGCCGGCCGGCACCATCACCGCCAACAGAGCCTGCAGGGCATGGAAGACCGCTTCCAGATTGGCTACTTGCAGGGTTTGCAGTTGTTCAAGACGGGCCTGCATGAAGGAACCGCCAATGATCACGCCGGTCCGCACGCAGGCCGCATCCAAGCGCCCGAAACGCTGCGCCCCGGCCTCGATCAACCGGGCAATGGCGCTGCCGTCGCCCAGGTCATCCATACCGGTCCGGGATATTACGGACGCACCCATGGCCTCAACCTCCGCGACCAGACCCGGCTGGGGATCGCCCAGCACCAGATTATGGCCCCGCTGCGCCAGGATGCGCGCCAGATCGGGACCCAGGTGAAGGTTGGCATCGGTGATCAAGGCCACGCGGCAGCTCACGGTGGTCTCCCCACGGCAAATAGGGTGCCGAGTATAACAGTTCCCGTCATCGCAGCACAGGCAGATGCGCCAGCCACAACCGGGCAATTACGGCGGCGAGGCCAGCTAGAAAAAGCGGACTGATCAGCTCGTCAAGAAGGCTGGCGCCGAGGGCCATAGCGGTGATCGGGCCCAGGGCCAAAAACATGGCGACCCGGCTGGGGCTGGTGAGTTTTAGGGCCAGCAGCCACGTATAGTAGCCAAGGCTGTAGCCTAGACCAATGAACATGACGGCGAGCCAGCCACCCAGGGTGAAGTCGGGCGGAGCGGCGGGCAGCGGCAAAAACAACACCGAGGCCGACATGGCGAATAGGCTGACTCGCGGGGGCGGGTATTTTACCAGGTAGGGGCCGTAGAAAACCGAACAGACGGCGCCCTTTACCCCGCAGCGTTATGAAGACGGGATGATCATGCTCTTAGATTGCGTTGACTTCACATAAATGGCGGTCAGCCGGGAGCCAAGCAAACTGATTTCAGAATTGAATGACATATTTTCCGCCTTCGACCGGATCGTGGAAATGTTCGGCTGCGAACGGATCAAGACCATGGGAAATGCCTACATGGCGGGCGCCGGTCTGCCGGAGCCCGGCCCGGATCATGCCGCCGACATGGCGCGTGTCGCGCTGCGTATCCGGCGCTATACATAGATCGGCGCAACGCCGCCCATGCCCGCACTTGGAATTTCGACATCGCCACCGGTCCGATGATCGGCTCCATCGTCGACATTCAGAAAGATACCTATGACATCTTTGGCCCCGGCATGAATTTGGCGGCCCGCATGGAAGGCCTGTCCGAGCCCATGCGTATCACCGTATCGTCCGAAACCTATGATTTAGTTCGAAAACAATTCAATTTTGAAGGACGGGGTGTCCAGGACGCCAAGGGATTTGGCCCGATAGATCTGTTCTACCTCGAAGGCGAAAAAGAGCGCGCCTCAATCCGCCGCGAAACCCGCATTTAGAGTTTTTCGGATCAGAGCCATTCCGCACCTGCAGCGTGGTGGCCGCATGTCCGGGGTCCCCGTAATAGCTATCAGCTAGGATCGGGGACGAAGCGCAGGTATGGCTTGGGCGCCCGCCAACCATCGGGATATTTTTCTTTCGCCGCCTCGTCGGATACCGCCGGTACGATGATTACGTCTTCGCCCTGTTTCCAGTTCACCGGCGTGGCGACCTGATGCTTGGCTGTCAATTGACAGGAATCGAGGACGCGCAACACTTCATCGAAATTCCGGCCCGTGCTCATAGGATAGGTCAGGGACAGCTTGATCTTCTTATCCGGGCCAATCAGAAAAACCGTACGCACGGTGGCGTTGTTCCCCGCCGTCCGGCCGTCGGACGACGTACCTTCGTCGGCGGGTAGCATCTCGTACAGCTTCGCCACGGCAAGTTCGGTGTCGCCGATAACCGGAAAGGTCACTGCGTGGCCCTGGACGTCCTCGATGTCCTTGGCCCAGGCCGCATGGTTATCCACCGGATCCACCGATAGGCCGATAATCTTGCAATTACGTTTATCGAATTTCGGTTTCAGGCCCGCCATATAGCCCAGTTCAGTGGTGCAGACAGGTGTGAAATCCTTGGGGTGGGAAAACAGCATGGCCCAGCCATCGCCAATCCAGTCGTGAAAATTAATACTGCCTTCAGTGGTTTTCGCCGAGAAATTAGGAGCTTCGTCGTTAATTCTTAAGGACACTGTTTGCCTCCTTGCAATTTGTGACGGCGCCGCGTTGGCCCTGCGCCCTTTCTTAAATAGTGTGAACGGCCTGGATCACAAGTACGCTAACAGCAGTGAAGTCTCCAACCATGCTGGGTCAATGTCCAGGCCCGCGCCAATCACTATAATTTGCGTCTTGGGCCGCGCGCCCTCCCACGCTGGCCCTTTCTCCAGGCTAATGCGCACGCCGACCAATTGCAGGATATAGGCATGGCCAGGGTCGTCATACAGGTAAACCAGGCCCTTGGCGCGCAACACACCGCTTGGCCATGCGGCGATCCGTGCCTCCAGTCCAACCCGGTCAAAAGGGCGGTAACTTTGGAACGGCACGGTGCGGTACTCTCCATGCTGGCCCCCGCCATCGGCCTGGGCATCGTATCGGCCTGTGCCGGCCGACAATTGGCCCAGCAATACGGCTGCCGGCAAATTGCCAAAACAGGCCGTCGTTATACGGGCATTCGGCGCTTTCTCCTGTAGCCATTGCCGCACCGTGGCCTGCCGATCCGTGGACAGCAAATCCATCTTGTTCAGAACCAGCAGATCGGCGGCGGCCATTTGCTGGCGCACCGTGGCGCCTACGAATTTGTCTTCCGAGCGCGCCCGCACGCCCTCGCCGTCCGTCAGGACGATAATGCCGTCCAACCGCAGGCCCGGCCAGCCCTGGCCATACATGGCGATCTTGGCGGGATTTGCCACGCCGCTAGCTTCAATCACGATGTGGTCGGGCGACGGGGTCATGGCCAACACCTGATCCAAGGCATCGCCCAAGGCATCGGCGATGGTGCAACAGACGCAGCCGTTGGCAAGGCTGATGGTATCGCCATCGTGAGCCGCGATCAGCTTGGCATCTATGTTTATGGCGCCGAAATCGTTGACCAAAACCGCTAGGCGCCGGCCATGACTGCCCGCCAACAGGCCGTTGATCAAGGTTGTCTTGCCGGCCCCCAAATAGCCACCAATGACGGTAACGGGGATCATTGGTCCTGAGTAATCAGATGGGGCTGTATTGGAAACGGTTGCCCCTCGAAAACCGTGCCCCAGATGGGAATTTCCCGCAAGTTTTCCGCGCCGACCTCGTAAGGGTCCTGTTCCAAGATCGTGAAGTCGGCCTTTTTGCCGGCTCGTATGGTGCCGATCTCGTTCTCCAACCCCAGGATATAGGCGGCATCGACGGTGATCGCGCGCATGGCCTGATCCAGGGTCAAGCGCTCCTCCGCGCCCATGACCTGGCCAGTCTCACTGATCCGATTGGCCGCGACCCAGGCGCTGTTCAAAGGTAGGGCCGGGGCCATGGTGAAATCCGTGTGCAGCGCGGTGGGCACGTTATGGCGGGCCAAGGTGCCCAGCCGGGACATCTGCGAGGCCCGCTCATAGCCTAGCTTATTTTTCCAATAAGCATCGCCCAATTCATAAACATAATAGATATTGACCGAGGCCAAGGCGCCCAGGGCGGCCATGCGGCGGACCTGCTCCGGCGTGGAAACGCCGAAATGCTCGATGGTGAAACGGTGGTCGAAGCGGGGCCGCTCCCATTGGAGTTTTTCCAGGGTATCCAGGGCCAGCTCCACCCCCAGATCACCGGTACAATGGACATGGATCTTGAAGCCTTTGTTCCAATAGGCCCGCGCCACTGCCTGGAAAGTTTCGGGCGGCGTCATCCATTCACCAATGGAGCCATCTATGGCGCCGGGCAGGCCCAACTGCATCAACCCCGCGTAAAAACCACCATCGGCGAATAGTTTCACATGATCGTAAAATTGCAGCCGATGGGTATTGCGTTGGCGCAGGCCCACGGTTCGTTCGATCAGTTCGGCGTCTTCCTTCAGCCCACCGCCCAGCGGCATGCCCGGCGGGATCAACTGTACCCGGAACGGGGTATCGTCCTGTTCCAACACCTTGACCAGGGCATCCCACTCCATATCAAGATTGAACATGCCGGTGGCCATATCGCCGATCGTGGTGTGGCCGCCGTAGTGCACGACCTGGCGCAATCGTTCAAGGCCGGCGGCGAACCGTGCGGGCGCCAGGGTGTAGGGATTGAAATAACGAAAGGCCAGGGACAAGCCGGTTTCATAAAAGCGCCCTTCGGCCGCGTTGACCTGAGGGTGCCGCTCCGCCTCGGCCTCGTCCAGGCCCATCCAGGCAAGGGCGGCGTCGTTGACGACCAGGGTGTGGAAGCCACGGTGCCAGACGATAACTGGCCGGGTGGCTGAAATACCATTCAATGTCTGGCGGTAAACCTCGCCATGCCAGATGGGATGATGGCCCCAGGCAAACAGGGGCTCGTCCGGATCATCCAGGCTCAGATCTATTTCCTTCAGCCGGTCCAGGAATTCGTTATGCCCCCGGGTGCTGGGCACATTTTGCCATGGCAGGCGCCATTCCATGGCCGTGGTGAAATGCATGGGCAACAGTAGCGCCGCCATCGAGGGATGTAGGTGCGGGTCGATAAACCCCGGCATGATGACACGATCACGGAACCGCTCGTCGATGTTATGGGGGTGGGCCTGCAGCCAGGGCTGCATGGTCTCCAGGCTCCCCACTTCTATGATGCGCCCGTCGCGCACCGCCACCGCGCTCGCCAATGACAAGGCGGGCTCCATAGTCCGCACCCTTCGGGCCGTATAGACCGTAATCTCCGCCATGTGCGCCTCCATCACCCATCCGCTTCTCACAACGGCAGTGTAACTCAATCATCCTGCTTTGGCATGCGAGCGAGCCAGATCAGGGGGATGGGCAGAATGGCGATGAAGGCGTACAGGCGGAAGGCATTGATGTAACCGATCATAGCGGCCTGACGCCTAACCTCCGCCGAGGCCGCCGACAGGCCATTCACCGTGCCCAGGTCTAGGCTTCCAGTAACCCAGGGCCAGCTCAATAGTTTCGAAAATTCAGAGAGTGGGGCGCCCAATTCGGCACTGTTGATATAGGTTGAGCGGATCACTATGGCAACGCAGATGGAAATAAACAGCGAGGCGGCAAAATTACGAAACATGTGAAACACGGCCGAGGCATCATCGAGAAATTCGGGGCGAACCGTGGAAAACATGATCAAGCTCAAGGGTACCCACGACATACCGATGCCAACGCCCTGCAAGGCGCCGGTCCAGGCCATACCGAAATACGTCAGATTGATGTCATATTGCGCGATGGCATAGCCGGAGATGGCTTGGCAGAGAAAACCAATGGTCAGGGCGACGTGAACGTTCCATTGCGCCATGCGGATGACCAACAGGAAAGATAGCAAATTACCGGCACCGCGGATTGCCAATAGGATGCCGATGGTGGAATCGGGATAACCGCGCAAGTCCTGTAACATGGACGGCATCAGCACCAATGGCGCGAAGTTCAACATGCCGAACATGAACGCCAGCACCAGGCCAAGACAATAATTACGGTTCAGAAATAACTTCGGTCTGATAAAAGGCCGTCGTGCCGTGCTGATATGGACCAGAAAGATATACACCGCTAAAAAGCCAACGGTGCATTCAACAATGGTCTCTGGCGATTCGAACCAGCTATTGCGCTGACCCCGGTCAAACATGAACTGAAATGCACCTAAAGCGGCGGCAAGGGCCAAAAAGCCAAGCCAATCCAGGCTATGACTTACGGGGCGGTTCGGGCGTCGTAAGATAAAGCTCCAAATGGCTGCAAAAGTCATGGCGCCAAAGGGCACAATCATAAAAAACACCCAACGCCAGCTATATTCCTCGGCGATGGCGCCGCCAAAGGTCGGCCCCATGATAGGGCCCATGACCACCCCCACGCCCCATAATGCAGTCGCCTGGGCATGCTGGCTGCGGGGAAACGTATCCATGATGATGGCCTGGGACACTGGCACCAGGGGGGCGCCGAAGGCACCTTGGAATACGCGGTACAGCACCAACGCCTCCAAACTATCGGCCAGGCCACAAAGAACAGAAGAAATGGTGAAGCCCAAGGTGCCCACCAGCATCACGTTGCGCCGGCCAAAGCGGTTCGATAACCAACCCGAAATGGGTGTCATGACCGCCGTGGCCACCAGATTGAAGGTGATCACCCAGGCGATTTGATCTGGTGTTGCCGACAACGCGCCGCGCATTTGTGGCAGCACCACATTAGCGACGGTGATCGCCATGGCGTACAGCATGGTAGCGGAGGATACGGTGGCCAGAATGATGTACCGACGCGAGGTCGGCACCGTCAGGGCCGCTTCGGCGGTCATGGTCATGGTCATGGTAGCAAGATATCAGGCCGTAGTCGCCCTGGCCGCTTTATTATCAGCTGACGGAATTAATATGCAGCGACAGTGCGGCACCTATCTCGTCCGGGTGAGACGTGGGCATGGGATGCCCCGCGCCGGGGATGGTGTGCAGCACGGCGTTGGGCAGGTATTGTTCCAGAACACGGCAAACGCCGACCTCCGGCGTCGTGGTGGCACTGCCGGTAATGATCGTGGTCCCGACCGTCAAGGTGCGCAGCTGGGCCAAGGTTGTTGGGTTGCTCATCTGGGCGCTATAGACCTGCCGCTGGGTATCAGTTTTTGCCATGATCTTGGCCTGGGTCTCCACATCCAGGCTATCCCATGAATTGGGGCTGCCACGGTAGTAGTTAAAGAAATTGCGCCAGGCGCCGGTCTGATCGCCCTGATCGGCGGCGGCCAGAAATGCCCGCATCACGCCAACATATTCATCATAGTCCGCCTGCCGGCCGGCGGCCGCCAGCAAGGGGCACCCGCCCGGTTCGATAAGACAAAGGGAGAGGATCCGCGATCCCCCGCGCACCGCGGCCCGCAAAGCCACCGCGCCGCCATAGGAATGGCCCGCCAGATGTACCGCTTCCCCCACTGCATCCAGCACGCCAAGGACAATGTCCGCTTCATCATCGAAGGTTAGGGCGCGTATCCCTGGCCAGGGGGCGGTGCGGCCACTGTCGAACAGATCGGGCAACAGGTAACGATAGTGGCCGCCCAAGACGCTGCGAACCTGATCCCACTGGCCACCATGGTTGGTCGCGGCATGCACCATCACCACCGGCGCGCCACGGCCCACATCGGCGTAGTGCGCCTTAACGCCATGTACGTTGATACCCGGCACCTGTCACGTCCCCAGAGCCCATCCTCCACGGATATGCTCAGATCTTTTAGAGAAGAGCAAATATTTGTAATAATTAGAATCGCTCAAGGGTTCCCGTAAATTTGGTACAAACCTATGTTATTTTATCGATCCAGGGCGCTGTCCAGGGACATACCAACGCCCGGAAGCGGGGCCTTGCCGCCCACCCGATGGGTCATCATGCGCCAGTTCAGGGCAGTGATAGCGTTACTACCAGTGCGGCCGAACAGAAACGGGAAGATGCCGTGTAACAGGCAGGGTTGTCGCCGACGCCCTGTTGGCGGCGTATCCAAAAATTGGAGGCCAGCGGCGTTATTCGTGGTCGGGTGGCGCGGCTGGATCTGGGCCTGACCGTCTTCGTTCATTTGCGCATTGCCCGCCACGACGCTAATTGGGATTATCTGCTGCGCGTGCTGGTCACGGACAGGCTAGCCTAATATCAATTCTACAAGCGTTTGATCGAGATCGAGGGATTGAATTATCTGTCCTCCAGCTTCTCCATGCAGCAGATTAAATTTACCACCGCCCTACCGCTGGATCACCTTTGCAGTCCTTCTGATTAAATTCCAAAGGCGCTATTCGCCGTAGCTCGGCCGACGGGATATGTTTATGTCACGGTGGACATAGACGCTGAGAATAAGCCCGAAGCCGATCAAAAGAGATATCATCGAGGTGCCACCATAAGACACCAGGGGCAGGGGAACCCCGACCACCGGGATCAGGTCCATGACCATGGCCATGTTGATGAAGACGTAAATAAAGAAGGTCGTGATCACCCCCGTCGCCAACAGGCGGCCAAACTGGTTGCGCGAACGCAGGGCGATGGCATAACCATAGGCAATGACGAGCACATACAGGCTTAACAACCCAAGGCAGCCGACAAGGCCGAATTCCTCGGCCAGCATGGTAAAGATGAAGTCGGTTTGCCGTTCTGGTAGAAAGGCCAGGTGGCTTTGCGTGCCCTGCATGAAGCCCTTGCCAAACAGACCGCCCGAGCCCAGGGCTATCTTTGACTGCATGATGTGATAGCCGGCGCCCAAGGGGTCACGTTCCGGGTTCAGATAGGTTAGCACCCGGTCTTTTTGATAACTGTGTAACATGAACCGCCAGGCCAGCGGGATCGCCAGCACAGACGCGCCAAACGCGGCGGCGAATTTCCACAACCTCACGCCGGCCAGCAACATGATCGCCGTCGCCGTCAGCACCAGCAGGATCGCCGTACCCAGGTCGGGCTGGCGCATGACCAGCGCGACGGGGACCAAGATCAACCCGGCGGGCACCACCAACCAACGTATCCGGCCTATCTCTTCCGGGTGCAATCCATGATAAAAGCGCGCCAAAGCCAGGACCAAGGCGATTTTCATCACCTCGGACGGCTGCAATTGGAACAGGCCCAGATTGATCCAGCGCCGCGCACCCATGCCGGCCACGCCCATCACTTCCACCGCGATCAAAAGCAGCAATGCGGTGGCATAGATCAAATAGGCGTGGCGAAGCCAGACACGTACATCGATCAGGGCAATGAGCAGCATCAGGCCAAGCCCGGCGGCAAAGCGGAGCATTTGCCGCGAGGCCCAGGGATCTATATTTCCATTCGCGGCGGAATACAGCATGGCGAAGCCAACCCCGGCGATCAGCGAGATCAGCACGATTAGAAACCAGTTAATCTGCACCAGCTTTTGCAGCAGGGTCAGATCGACCTGTTGGCCCATTTGTCCACCCAGTGACATGGCCTAGATCTTGCGCTCCTTGTCTCGGCGGCGCCTGCTCGCGTCCACGGCGGGTCGCCCCAGGGGATCTCCACGCAGCACATCAGTCATGATGTCCTTGGTCAATTGCGCCGCGTAGGTGCCGGAACCGCCATGTTCAACCACCACTGCCGTTGCGTAGCGCGGCGCACTGACCGGCGCAAAGGCAGTGAATAGGGCGTGATCGCGTTCGCCCCACGGGGTTTCCTGGCTTAACTTGCCGCCCGCACTGCGTTCGGCCTTAGATATCCGGCGCACTTGCGCGGTACCGGTTTTGCCGGCCATTTGGGCATTCAACTCCGGATCCAGTTTGCACTGCCGCGCGGTGCCTCGCAGGCCATTGACCACTTCCGACATGGCGTCGGTGATGACTTTCAGATGAGCCGCCGAGACACCGATGGGCTTGGCCTCGGCAATCGAAGCCCGGGCACCATCATAGCTGGCCAATGTGTCGTCGGCCACTGTCTCAGCGCCATTGCCGTTCGCCTTGGCATCACGGCTCCGAGATATTTTGGGCGTCACGGCTATACCGCCATTAGCCAATCGCGCCGTCATGACGGCCAGTTGCAGCGGTGTCGCCAGCAAATAGGCTTGGCCGATCCCCGTAATCAAGGTTTCGCCCAATTGCCAGGGCACGCCGGTAACGGCGAGTTTCCAATCCCTACTGGGTACCAAGCCGTCTTTTTCACCGACCAGTTCTATATCAAAAGCCTTGCCCAGGCCAAAGCGCCGGGCCATGGCGCCGATGCGGTCGACTCCCATACGGCGGGCCAAATCATAGAAATAAAGGTCGCATGACTGGGCGATCCCCTGTTTCATGTCGACCCAACCATGGCCGCCATAGCGGTGACGCCAGCAATGGAACTTGGTGTTGCCCAAATTAACGACACCGTTGCAAAAGACCTGATGGTCGGGTCCCACGATGCCGGACTCTAATGCCGCCAGGGCAACGATCATTTTAAAAGTTGAACCGGGCGGGTATTGTCCGGCGATGGTCTTGTTGATCAGTGGCTTGCGCGGATGCTGCACCAGGGCCTGCCACGCCTTGTTTGACATGCCCAAATTAAAGCTGTTGGGATCATAACCGGGCGCCGACACCATGGCGAGGATCTCACCCCGGTGAATATCCATGACCACCGCCGCCGCGCTTTCATCGGCCAGGCGGCGGGCAATCTTGGCCTGCAAATCAGTGTCGATGGTCAGGACAACGTCGTCACCGGACTGGCCATCCTCGCGCGCCAGTTCCCGTATTACACGGCCATAGGCGTTGACCTCCACCCGGGAATTTCCGGCCTTGCCCCGCAGAGGTTTGTCATAGGTTTTTTCGATGCCATTTTTGCCGATGCGAAATCCCGGCAATTCCAGCAACGGGTCGCCGTTCAAATCGGCCTCGGACACGGACGAGACATAGCCAACGACGTGCGCCGTTTCAGTCCCTACCGGGTAAAATCGGCCCTCGCCCACGTCAGGCTGCACCCCCGGTAAATAAGGCAGCTGCACGTTAACGCGGGCAAATTGCTCCCACGTCAGGTTTTCCACCACTTTTATAGGCACGAAGGGGCGCTTGCGTTTGACCTCGCGGAGCACTCGGCTCCTTTGATACGCGTTGATGGGAATGATGTGGGCCAGACGGTCCAGGGTTTCGGCGACCCCTTTGGTTTGCTCTGCGATCAGAACAACCCGATAATTCTGCCGGTTGGAAGCCAACTCCCGGCCGAAACGGTCCAATACCAGGCCACGGGGCGGGGCCAACAGGCGCATAGAGATGCGGTTTTCCTCGGCCAGCATCTTATATTGATCGGATTCAAGCACCTGTAAATAATACATCCGCCCCATCAACAGGGCGGTTAGGCCCAGTTTACTGCCGCCCAGTAGCGCCATGCGGCGGCTGAAAGACTTTTGGCGGCTGCCGTCCCGTTCCATTGTTTTCAGGCTGACCTGGTTAGGGGCTGCATGCGGGCCAGGAACAGAGCCACCAGAGGATAAGCAGTGGTGCCAATAACGTAGCTGACAACCAAGGGGACCGACGCGAACGCCGTGGCATGAAACAAAGAGGCGAAAAACCAGTTGACGACTGCGGCTCCCGCGGCGATCAGTAAATATCCCAGCCAACTGACGGCAAAAGACTTGCCGGCCAGGACGCGGCGCTGGCCGGAGGCGGCCCAATGCACCAGGGTCAGTACCAGGGCATTCAATCCCGGTGGCCCGCCGCTCAACACGTCCACCAGCAACCCCAGCAGGAAGGCGGCGCCGGCAGGCATCAGTTCCGGGCGAAAGACACTCCAGTAGTAGACCGAAATCAAGGCCAGGGCCGGGGCCGCCAAGGATGATTTGGGTAGGCCGTAGGGCATCATCGCGGCCAGAACCAGAAATGCCGAAACAGCGAAGGGAACTCCGGCTCTGGCAAAATTCGCGACCTTGTTCGCTAGTGACGCTTCCATTTACAGCGCCGCGCCGGCCGAGAAACCCGCGCTGTCAGGCGCTGCCGGGGCCGCGGGAGCCGTGGCCGTAGGGCTACCAGGGGCCACCGTATTATTCTCATTCTGCCGTGCAATATCACCCGGCGGTACGGCCCGATAGCGCAGTATCGTAACATATTCCAACCGGTCCCACTCCACGAAGGGCTGAATATGCACCTCTCCATCGGCGACCGAGGATACAATGCCGACCGGCAGACCTGGCGGGAAAACCCCGGCATGACCGGAGGTCACCACCCGGTCGCCAGGATTGACCTTGGCATTGGCGGGTAGGACAGTCAGGCGCGGGCGGGCGGAATTATCGCCGGCCAGGACGGCCCGGTGGCGGGAATGTTCCACGAGCACGGGCACCCGGGAGTTCAAATCGGTGAGCAGCAGGAGACGGGCCGAATGTTGCCCGGCCTCTACCACCCGGCCCGCCAACCCTTGGCCCGTGGTCACAGCCTGGCCGCGCTCGACGCCATCGCGACGGCCGGCATTCAAAAGCGCCGATTGGACAAACAGGCCGCTGGTATCACCTATCACACGGGCGGAAATGAACTGTGGCCTGCGGTCAGGCGCGGGGTTTACCAGGGCCCGCAGGCCGGCATTTTCCTGTTCCAAATTGCGGGCGATAGATTGCCACTTCGACAGCCGCGCGACTTTTTCGCGCAACACACGATTATTGCGTTCGGTGTTCCAGAGATGTTCGATTTGGCCAAAGGCATGGCGGGCGGAAATAACCGGCGCGCTCAAAACTTCCAAGACCGGCGCCACGCCTTCGACCGCCATCACCCGCAAATCGCGGATGGCATCGCCGTGGGTTTTACCCAGCACCAGCAGGGCCAAGGCGGTGGCCATCAACAGCAGCAGACCAAAGCGTTGTGCCACCCCACGCGCAGGTGCTGCGACCCGCGATAATCCGCTTAATCTTGGCCCTTTCGCCACTGCCGTTCCTGCCTGTATTGCTACCCTTACTGCCGTCACCGCCTAATATATGGCGGGTGGTACAAGCTAGTAGGTGGTGTCGAAGATCTCCTTGTCCTTGAAGTTCTTCATATCTTCAAGCACCCGGCCGGTGCCTAATGCCACGCAGGATAATGGTTCATCAGCGATTGATACGGGCAGGCCGGTGGAGTGGCGCAGCACAAAATCCAGATTGCCCAGCAGCGCCCCGCCACCCGTCAGAACAATGCCTTTGTCCACGATATCAGCCGCCAGTTCCGGTGCCGTATGTTCCAACGCAACCTTCACCGCCTCGACAATAGCGCCGACCGGTTCGGCCATACTTTCAGCGATCTGCCGTTGGCTGACCATAATTTCCTTGGGCACGCCATTCATCAAATCGCGGCCCTTGATTGTCATTTCCACGCCTTCGCCGTTTTCCGGCGCGCAAGCGGACCCAATTTCCTTTTTTACCCGTTCCGCCGTGGCTTCGCCGATCAGCAGATTATGAGTGCGGCGTATATAACCGATGATCGCCTCGTCCATTTTATCGCCACCGACCCGGACCGAGCGGGAATAAACGATACCGCCCAAGGACAGCACCGCCACTTCGGTGGTGCCGCCACCGATATCCACGACCATGGAGCCAGTCGGCTCGGTGACCGGCAGACCGGCGCCGATGGCGGCGGCCATGGGCTCTTCCACCAGATAAACCCGGCGCGCACCGGCGCTTTCCGCCGATTCCTGAATGGCGCGACGTTCAACGGCGGTGGAGCCAGACGGCACGCAGACCACGACCTGTGGCGAGGCAAAACTACGGCGATTGTGAACCTTGCGAATGAAATGTTTGATCATTTCCTCCGCCACCTCAAAATCGGCGATAACACCATCACGCAAGGGGCGAATAGCCTCTATATTACCCGGCGTCCGGCCCAACATCATCTTCGCTTCGTCGCCGACTGCCATCACCATTTTTTTGCCCTTGCGGGTGGTAATGGCGACAACCGAAGGTTCGTTTAGGACAATACCACGGCCTTTGACATAGACCAGCGTGTTGGCCGTGCCCAGATCTATGGCCATGTCCGCGGATAATAACCCAAACAGCTTGGAAAACACTTAATTTCCGCCCCCGGCCTCTAAGGCCCTAAGTCATTCATTATATTACAGCGTCTAACATTGACCTGTATTAAACGAATTCCATTAACCAAGTCCTAAGATCAAGCAAGCCCTTTACATGACAACGTACAGCATCGACCAATTTACGCTGCGGCAGATGGATTGCCTATATTAGTACCCATAATAGCAGATTCGGGCAGCAATAAGGCAGACGAACCATAACCAACGCCGAATATGTGATCTGCCAGCCAGACTTAATCGCCAGATTCCAATTAGTTATTACGACTAATTCGACTCGCGCCGCAAGTAGAATTATAACGACCCCGCCCCGGAACTGCCAAGGCGGGGCCGCATATTACCGGACCGGTGTTTTGGTCTAGTTCTTCGCCTTGTCTACAAGGCGACCTTCGGCGATCCACGGCATCATAGCGCGCAGTTTTTCGCCCACTTCTTCCGATTGATGCTCCGAAGAGCGCCGCCGCATTGCCTTGAATGAGGCCTGATTAACTTTATTTTCCAACATCCATGTGGCCGCGAATTCACCTGATTGAATACGCTCCAGGGCTTTTCGCATGTTGTCTTTGACATGCTCGTCGATAATACGGGGGCCAGAGACGTATTCGCCATATTCGGCGGTGTTGGAGATGGAGTAGTTCATGTTGGCGATGCCGCCTTCATAGATCAGATCAACGATCAGCTTCATCTCGTGCATGCATTCGAAATAAGCCATTTCCGGCGCATAACCGGCGTCCACCAGGATTTCGAAACCAGCCCGCATCAATTCGCAGACACCACCGCACAGCACCGTTTGCTCGCCGAACAGATCGGTTTCGCATTCCTCTCGGAAGGTAGTCTCGATAGTGCCCGCACGGCCCCCGCCAATGGCGGCGGAATAGCTAAGTCCTATTTCCAGGGCGTTGCCGGAAGCATTTTGCTCCACCGCCACAAGGCAGGGCACGCCGGCGCCACGGACATATTCCGAGCGCACCGTGTGACCGGGACCCTTCGGCGCTATCATGAAGACATCCATATCGTCCCGCGGCTCGATCAAATTGAAATGGATCGACAGACCATGGGCAAAGGCCATCGCCGTACCTTGTCGCATCTTATCGCGCAGATCGTCTACCCAGAGATCGGCCTGGCCTTCGTCAGGCGTCAAAACCATGGCCAGATCAGCCCAGGCGGCGGCCTCGCCCGGCGTCATCACCTTAAACCCCGCGGCTTCCGCCTTGGCAATGGAGCCGCTGCCTGGGCGCAGGGCAACGATCACATTTTCACAGCCAGAATCCTTTAGATTATTGGCATGAGCATGGCCTTGGCTGCCATAGCCGAAAATGGCGACTTTTTTGCCTTTGATCAGGTTCACATCGGCATCGCGGTCATAGTACACGCGCATGATTGATATCCTCTCTGTTGTTGATTGCAGCGCCTAGGCGGTGCGGATGAATTTTGGGGGCGATGGTTGGAGCCTTGTCTACATGGCGTCTGCGCCGCGCGCAATGGCGACGACACCGGTACGAGAAACTTCGGCTAGTCCCAGGGGCTGCATCAGGTCGATAAAGGCATTGATCTTGCCGCTATCGCCGGTGACTTCGAAGACAAACGAGTCCAGCGTGGAATCCACCGCCCGGGCGCGAAAGATATCCGCCACCCGCAAAGCTTCGATGCGATTTTCGCCTTGACCAACGACTTTGACCAACGCCAGTTCCCGCTCGACCGAGGGCCCTTCCTCGGTCAAATCGACCACGCTGCACACCGGTATCAAACGTTCCAATTGGGCCCGAATTTGGTCGATGATCATCTCGTTGCCGGAGGTGACGATGTTGATGCGCGAGCGGTCCTGGACGGCATCGACCTCGGCCACGGTCAGACTTTCTATATTATAGCCCCGGCCCGAGAATAGCCCCACCACCCGGGCCAGGACTCCGGGTTCGTTATCGACAAGGACCGCGATGGTATGTTTGGGCGCGGCTTCCGGTTTTTCACTCATGACGTCCTCGATAGAAGCAGATCGGCCGAACCAAGTGTCCGGGGCCGGTCCATTCGATAAATTTGGCTTGGTTTGTCCGGCGCGATCAGACCAGCGCCATGCCTTCGCCGGTCACTTTTGGCAGTTCGGAGCCGGGATCATCGGCCAAAATCATCTCATTATGGGCCGCGCCGGATTGCACCATGGGGAAACAATTTTCCTCTTGCGCCACGCGCACATCGGCAATTACCAGGCCTTTGGTATCCAGC
>CAUZBE010000018.1:0-16902 GCA_963577885.1 Alphaproteobacteria bacterium | reverse complement strand
AATTTGATGGCTCGGTCCAGCTGTTGGCCCGTGGGCACCACCTCCTGGATATAGTTAAAGCGCAGGGCGGTTTCTGCGTCGAATTCGTCGTCGGTCAACAGATAACGCATGGCATTGCCATAACCGGCGCGTTGCACCATGCGAATAGTGGCCCCGCCGGTGGCCATCAGGTTGCGCTGCACCTCCAATTGGGAGAAGCGGCAGTCTTCGGCGGCGATGACGATATCGCAGGCCAGCATCAATTCTATGCCGATGGTGTAGGTGATGCCCTGCACCGCGGCCACCAAAGGCTTGCTGCGGTGCGGCCCCACCAAACCGAAGCAATCGATGTTGCCTTCGCCATATAACGGTGCGCCCTTGGCTCTATGAGGCGCCATTTTCGGCATGTCCAACCCGGCCGTGGTGTGCGGGCCGACGGCGTGCAGCACGCCGCAGCGCAACTCATCATCCCGCTCCAACAGACTATAGGCATCGCCCAGCTCCATGGTCATCTTTGGTGTGAAGCCGTTGAATTTATGGGGCCGGTCAATGCCCACGAGCAACAAGGGGCCGCGCCGTTCCGTATTGATACGACCATCAGGGTTCGAGGGATCGTCTGCCATGTCTTTGAACTCCTATGAAAAACTACTATTGCCCCATGCAGGCATCGTAACGGGCGCTGGCCAGATCAACACACAACGCCACATCCTGAGCCAACAGATAACGCTGCCCCACCAAATCCTCCGCCGCCGCGCGTACCTGCGTCAAATAGTCATCACGGCTAGTATAGCGCTCCTGGATCGAGGGGCGCGGATCACCTAACGCCTCGCGCCCGGCCCGGTCCTTGGCAAAGGGCATGGTTGAGCCTACATATTCTAGCAACTGCCCCGCCGCACCGGTATTGGGATGACGGGGGTTGAAGCCGGTATGGCTGGCCACCGGCACGGATACATCCGGCATCGGGATACCCCCCGCCTCGTTGCCATTACCGTCCAGCATGGAGACCCAATCGGGATAAGGCGTTGGGCCGATTTTAGCCGGCATCTCCCCTATACCCCGTTCGGCGTCCGGGCCCAAATCAAGGGGGTAGACCCAGGTCATGGCCGCGCCATCGGGCAAGGCCAAGCCTGGGAATGCCGATAGCGCAGCCATCACCTCGACCCGAGTGCCCCGGCTGGCGGCGGCCTGGCTGGGAAAAGCGCTATCGGGTGGTGCGGCTCCATCCTTGACCCAGGCCAACAGGTTCATCAGGGCGGCGCGGTACAGCGGGCGGTAATCGATAATGTTCAGATAGTTCTGGCCATGGCTGCCGAACATGGTGTGCCTGGTCAGGGCAGCGGCGCCGGGGCCATGCTGGGTGGAGGCGAACAGATAACGGCGCACGCCAGCGGACAATTCTACATCACCCCCCTTGTCCAGATCGCCGTGACTAAGGCCCGCATCGCCGCGCCAATATTCGGACGAGGTATCCGTATAGATGATCTTGGGCAGCGCGCCCTTGGCCTCCTGCCGGGCCAGCACACCATCGGTCGCCCCAGTCAGGGGGTCGGTCTGCACCCCGTCGGCAAAGGGAAACAGATGGCCGAATGATGGCGTTGGCTGCACCGAAGGCTGGGCGTAACGATGATTGAATTCACCGCGCCGGCCACCGGCGATATGGGCCAATATCCCATCGAATACCGGTCGGTCGGCTTCATCCCTGTTAAGTCCCAGATAGAGATATGTGCGCAGAAAACGGCCGCATTGGGATTGCCCCTCGCCGATAACATGATCAATGACGCGGGCGGTGGGCGCGTCCGCCTCATAACGCAGATAGGATGCCAGATCCCTGGTTGCCAGCAACCCCACCCCCACCACGGGGCAGTCCAAAGGCGTGTAAAGCACATCGTAAATCCGTCCCGCCTTGAAGCCGCCATCCAGCCACATGTGATCATCGGGTTCGAAACGCCAGTTTTTACGGGCGATGACCTCCGCTTCACCATAGGGGCCGTCGCGTACCAGCAATTGGGCTCCGGGTTCATTGACATCCGCCGCCCGCACCACGGTATGGCGGCCCAGGTCGCCCACATGCTGATCGGTCAGGGGCAGGCTGTCGCGGGTTTTATCGGGCTGGATACGAAGCTGCATGCGGCTGGCCGGCGTCCGCGCTGAGAGAGGCACGCTGGGCGGCATCAGGCCGATGCGCATGCGTTCTGGTGTGCGTGGCACGTCCCATTGCCACCCGGCCCAGGCGATGGTCCAGCCCTGTTCGAACAGAAAGCCATCACCCGGCGCTATCCCCGCCGTATCCTCGGTGCCCATGGGGGATTGATTGAAGCGGGCGATCACCCGCTTGCCCCGGTTCGGCACCTGCATCAACAAGGCGCGGTTACCCCTCGCCCCATTCAAGGGTCGCAACAGGGTCACATCGCCCTGAAAATGCACCAGGCCATCGGCGCCCCGCTCAGCCAGCGCCAGATCCACCACGCCCTGGCTGGCAGCATGCAGGGGGTCAACCGCATAATGGGCGATGGCCTCAACCCGCTCGTAAGGCCCGACATCGCCAAAGACGTGGCCATTTTCGTACGGCCCCCACTGCAGAACTTTTAGCTGGGTGATGGGCATGACTATTAACTCCCAAGATTACGCAGGGTCCGAGTCACCGACAGGCTACCACCGGCCCACAAAGGCAGATGGGTCATCTTCACCCCGGCCCCGCCCGTAACGATGGGGTGAATATCCCCCGCGCTGCGCGCAATGGGGCGATCGGCAGTAAAAGAGGCTATTTCAAGAAGAGCAACCGCGCGGGCGGTAAACAGATAATCCTGCACCCGGGCCAAATCCCAACCATGCTTTGTGACTTGCCGGGCCAGTTCTGGTGGGAACAGAAAAAATTGTTCGCCCAGATCCCGCTGCCGGCCGGCGGAGGAAACAGCGCCCCCGGCGATCATGGCCGCCACCATGGGCTGCAATATAGCCTCTGGCGTATTACCGGCGCCGCAGGGCAAAACCTCCGCCGTGCCCGAGATCCCCAGCACCGTCACGGCATTCACATCTTTATCTAGGCCGCGCCGCGCCGGCAGAGACGGGAAGATCCCTGCATCGCCCTCTGGGAAGCAAAAGGTATATTTCCCCGGCTGGCCCATGGTCGCCATATCGCCGATGCCGGCCCGCGCGCCGCCGACATTGCGCAGCACCAGGGCGATCGCCCGGCCCAGGGTGGCGTTGGCGGTGTTGCCGGGGCCAAGGCAATTGGTGCCTGAATTCATGCCCAGGGTGCGGGTAATGGGGCCATGCACGATGGTCACGACCGCCGGCGTCCCGGTGGTCGTCAGGATACCCAGCAGATTAAAGTGCGGCTCCAAACAAGCCTCGGCAGCAGTCAGCACGATGGGCAGAGCATCGGGCTGGCAGCCGGCCAGGACGCAATTGTAGGCCACGGCAGCGGTAGTTAAATCGCCAAACAGGGGCAGCATCTGGCCATATAATTTGCTGGGCGCCGCGATGCCGTCCAATATAGCGGCCATCCGTTGCTGCGTTGGAGGCACCAGGGGGAGGCCGTCGCCCAGGCCCTCCGCTTCCAGGGCAGCCTGGACTTCTTCCCACGGCATGGTTTCCAGGAAGATCGGCAAATCGCCCAGGGCTTCCATGGTATCGTCAGACGTGGGAGAGCCGCACAGAGCAGGCGGAGGTGAAGCCGAAGGGCGGGATGTAGCCGGAATGCTTGCCCGGACCGCCCGCCACCAGCATAAGAATATCCTCCGGGCTGGCCGTCATGGGGTAATGATCGTTGACCATGGGCCGGTCCATGGAGGCGTAGCTTTCCTGGTTCTCCACCGAGACGCGGGAAATATGCACAGCCGAACGGACATGCAAATCCTGCTGCATGTCCGGGATGGTCCAGCCGTCTCGATGCAGGGTCTGAGCGTGTTCCGGGCCCAGCACGATGAATATCGGTGCGTTGCCATAGATCGCATTGGCGCCGGGCTGGCTGATGGTACCGGCGATAGTGGTCAGAATGCCGACCCCGGTGGTGGAGCCATGATCGTTGATGTTATGGGGCGGTTCGCTGGGCATGGCGGTAACCACGCTGTCCTCCACCGCGAAGCCCCGGCGCACGTGGAACGGCTCCCAAGGGCTTTCTTCCTCGTTTTCACCAAAACAAAATGCATATTTAGCCGGCGATCCCAGGGTGGAGCGGTCCATCACCCCCGGTTTGGCCCCGCCCACGTTCAACAGGATCAATTGCAAGGCCCGGCCAATGGTGGCGTTGGCCTGCCGGCCCTGGCCAAAGCAATTTGAGGAGCAATTGATATTCAGATCCTTGCGGACCGGTCCGTTAAACATCAACATGGGCGCGCAGGAATGGGTGGTCGCCAGACTGCCGTGCAGATTATATTCCGGTGTCAGCGCCGCCCGCGCCGCCGCCAGGACGGCCGGGAAGTATTCTGGCCGGCAACCAGCCATCACCGCATTAGCCGCCATGGACTGCAACGTCGGAATAACCCGGCGTGGCGACATGGCCGGGATCGGCTCATTATCGCCATGACAGGTGGCGACGAACTGTGCCACCACGTCTTCCGTCGGCATCACAAGGGGGAAACCATCGCTCCAACCCTGCTCACGGGCGTATTCATTCCATTCCGCCTGGTCCAGGTCATCAAGGTCCAGGATCTCGGTCTCCGCGACAGTTTCCATAATTCACCGGTCACTCTCATTTGCCGCGCACAGCCGGGCAAGGCCGGAAACGCCCCAGCCTGGCCACGCCGCCATGTACGCGGTCCGTTAAAGTTCGATCGCCGCCTGCAAACCGCTGGACGCCGTCTGTATCCGTTCCAACAATTCCTCAGCATTCAAGCCGCCGATGGGATGTTTCATTACGATCACCTGGGCCTTGACCTTGCGCGCCTTGGCTTGGGCCTGCACCAGGGGCAGGAAAGTATCGGTGGTCAGGATGAAGTTAGTAACACCGCGTTTTTCAAGTTCGATGCTGTCATGGAAACTCCACGACGAACATGCCCCTCAATCCGCTATGGCGAGTAACGCCGCCCGGTATTTTGTGGCCAACTCGTCATACATCGCCTCTGGCGCCCCTTGGGCCGCTGTATCCTTGGCGATATAGTCTATATTGTCCGTATTGCGGTAGGCGCCCATTTGATTGCGAACACCTTCCAACAGCTCTTTTGCGTTGGGCTTAGAATTGGAAAACAGGATGATCGGGTCATGTTTCCAATCGACCGCGTTGGCGCCAACCGTCTCGGTACTGGGCGCCTCCTGGCCAAAGGATGGATTGACAATACGCATGCAGACTTCCCCTTCATGCTGATGGATCGAATAAAGAAAACACTAAGCCACCAAAGCGGGTCGTGGCAAGGATGCCCTTACGGCAGGCGAGGCGGCGGGGCAAATGGCATGGGGTCGAGAAACCGGCGTAAAACATTGCCGGTAATCTGGGTCACGTTGTTGGCATAGCCGTCATGAGCCAGGCTACTGACCCAGGTGATGGAACCGGTGGCGAATACCGCGCCGCCCTGGGGACATTCGAAAAATACCATATCGGCACGCACGTTGGGGTCATCGAATTGTGGCATGGTGGAGAGAAAGTCTTCCTTGGTGCGCAACATATCGCCGCCGAAATCAGCCGCCCGCGCCAACACCAAGGCATGGGTCGGCGTACCGTCGCGGGTATCCCAACGGTCAATTTCCTCACCCGCCGCGCCACCACCGATGCTGCCAAAGTCACCGATGGGCCCTGCCCCCACCCCGGCCAGGGCAAAGGCGGCGCGGGGATCGTCGGCGCCGCTTTGGCGTTCATAATGGCCACTATCCTCGAACCCCTGGGCGGCAAAACCGATGCCCACCAACTGGTTCGGCGGGCGGCCATTGCGGCGCCACAGACCACCGTATTCGCCGTTGAAGGAGTGATAATATTCCCCCACGGGCGACATCCAAGCCCGGGTTCCATCCTCGGCCCGGCGCACCTCGATCGCGCCGGGCTTGTCATCGCGAAAGGCGATGCGCCAGTAAAAGCCGTTGCCACCCAAATACATCAGGCGGCCGCCCTGGTCCAAATAGGCCGCGATCCCGTCCAGCATGGCGGTGGAGTGATATTCCGGATGGCTGCCGGTCAGGACACAGCGGTAGGGCTGTAACAGCACCGCACCTTCGGTATGCAATTCCTCATCGGTAATGACATCGAATTTCTGACCCATCTGCGTTAGCCAGGCGACGATGTTCAGATCCGCCGGCAAGCCCCAGGGCCGGTTATCGCCGGGCTTCATATTCATCACCGGGCGCAGGCGGGAGGAATAGTGAATACCGCTGCGGTCATCGTGCAGGTCATAGAGGGAGCCACCGACTTCCGGGTGCCCAGCCAGAAAGCCGTCGTTGACATATTCCGGATGACCGTCGCCAAAGATCAGGTTGGGCTGCAGGCGCTGCCGGGTATTGGCATAGGCCATGTAAGAGGCAGTGGGCACCAGGAACACTACATCCGCAGTCGCCTCCCCTTTGGGTGGCAGCACGAAGAAGGGGATGCGATCTATATCCTTGCCGTGCCGCAGGCGGGCGGCGTAAACCCCGCTGGGTAAATCATCAGGCACGGCATAGCTGAAATCGGTCTGCCAGCCGGCGTCGTACATATCATCCTGGTGGAAATGTATGGCGCCATACTGATCCGGTGCATGGCGCCAATTCTGTTCGCGGCCGTCCCAATTGTGCCCAGTCACCCCCCTGGTTGGCAGGTTGACCACCAGGCCCTGCAGGCCATGGGCAGACAGATCGCTGATTCGGTCGCTGGAGATATCAGAACCGAAATCCCAACAACCCCGCACGCAATCGGCTAGGACCCCGGGCACCACCGGGCCGGACAGCGCCGCCATTTCAGCATCGCTCAAGGCTCGGTTAGCCAGGCGCGGGCGGTCGATCTTGCCGTTGAAGTGCGCCGTTTTTGGCGCGCCGTCCCCGGCCGCAAACAGAAACAGCGACCCCGCTGCGCCCGGCGACAGATTTTGCGCCAGGATCTCCGTGCGTTCAATCGCCGGCGAGATCACGCTGTCCCCCGGCCCCAGGGGTAAAGGCCGCTGTACCAGCCACGCCCGGCCGCTGGCGCCATCGTAGCTGGCCGCAGCAAAGACCCACTGCCCCCGGCTTAAGGGCACACGGGTGCTAAGAAACGCCCGGCGCCCAATTCCATCTTCACCAATGGCCAGGGCCAAGGCGCCGTCGTCATCAAGCAACATAGCGAAGCCGGCTTCATCATCAGCCCGCCAGCGCCCCATCACCACTTGCCGCTGGCGCCCCGGCAAGGTCGGCTGGATTATCGCCTGCAAGGTAAAGCTCCCCAGCCCTGCTAAAGCCTTGCCGCTGTCCACGATGCCATGAGAGCCCGTGTGTATGGCCTGATGGCGACCGGCATAGGATTGGGCAAAAGGTGCCGGCACCACCTCCTCAATCACGCCAGTTCCGCCCGGCGTATCGTCACCGCCGATGACGCGGACCAGTTCCGCATCATAGGCGCCGTCTTCATAGCAACAGACCTTGAAATCAATGGCCTGGCCGGGCCGGGCGGAAAGGGGATCGCAATAGCCGGTAATAGTCTTGCGGCGTAATTCAGGCATGGGTAGGTTTCCTCGTAGTAAACTCGAATGATTTGCCACAATTATAGCGGCCGATATCGGCCACGCGCCGGGATTCTAATATGTCGGAGTCCAAAACGGCAAACGCCCTGGCCAAGGACTGTCGTTGGCCAGGGCGCTTAATAGAGAGAATTACCCCGAAGGCAGCCCGATTAGGCTGCCCTGACGCTTTTCAGGAAGTCACCAATGTTTTGTGTCCGGACCTCCGACTGGCCGTAGGTCCCTTCGACTTGGCTTTGGTCCTCAACGTTCCATCCGCATTTTTTAGGTGCGTGATTTGAATCAAGTCCCAGTTCAGAATTCGGTGCAATCTACAATTCAGATCTCACCTCAATGTACCTGCGACCACCACTTCTTTAGCCTGGAGAGAGATACTACATAATAGTGGATGAGTATGTTATCTTGATGGTCATAGAAAAATTTATTGTAACTTTTATATTATATTAACTATATAATTTTAGTTATAGCCTGCTCATAAGATGCGAATATGTATCATTTGCGATTTTTATAGAATACTCCGACCCTCATAATTAAGGGCCAGTTCCACCGCATAGGCGCCGTCTTCATAGCAACAGACTTTTAAAATCGAAGCTTTGACCCAGCTGGGCGTATATGGGATCATAATTGCTGCTAATGCTCTAGCGGCACCGCTCAGACATGGAACGATGTGTCCCGTCTGCGGCAGTCTATTTGCCACGGTAATAGCAACATTCAAGCCAAACTATTCTTAAAGGAGACCCCACCCTTCAGGATCAGGGCGATGGCCTCGCCCTGGCCGTCCAGGCAGGAGATATCATCCAGGGGATTGCCGTCCACGGCGATCAGGTCGGCCAGGGCGCCGGGCGCCACAACGCCTAATTCGCCCTCGCGGTTCAACAGCTTGGCATTAGCTGAGGTGGCAGAGCGCAACACATCCAGGGCTGGCATCACCTGGGCCCGGATGGTGAATTCGTTGGATTGATCCTTGTGCATGCCGCCCAGCAGGTCCGTGCCAAGACCGATGTTGACACCCATCTCGTAGGCCATGGCCAGGGCTTCCAGACCCTGCACGCGGACGTCATCCACCTTGGCCACGCTCACAGCGGGCAGGCCAAAATCGGCACCGTATTTGTGCAGGGAATCATAAGTTACCAGGGTGGGCACCAGCCAGGCATCCTTGTCCCGCATCAATTCCAGGGTGGCCCGGTCAATCAGATTGCCATGTTCGATGGAGCGTACTCCCAGGCGCACACAGCGCGCGATGGCCTCGGGCGTATAGGCGTGCGCCATGACGTAGGTGCGCCAGGATTTCGCCTCCCACACCGCCGCTGCGATCTCGTCCTCGGAATATTGTAGGTTCCAAATCGGATCCGTGGGCGAGGCCACGCCGCCCGAGCCCATGATCTTGATTTGGGTGGCGCCCCGGCGCAGTTCCGTGCGCGCCGCCTTGCGTACCTCGTCCACGCCGTCGGCGATGGCGGTGAACTGCGCGCTGGGCAAACAGCATTGACAGCCCTGCCAATCATAAACCCGTGGCCGGGCATCGCCATGGCCGCCCGTCTGGCTCAACACACGGCCGGAATAGAACAGGCGCGGGCCGGCGATCAGGCCTTCCTCGATCGCCAGGGCCAGGCCCCAATCGGCGCCGCCCGCATCGCGGACGGTAGTAAAGCCGCGCCGCAACATGCCCTCGGCGATTTTCCCCGCGCGCATGGCGGTCAGCGAGGCGGGATCGTTGCCAATGGTACTCAGATCCGCCGTGGTCGCGATGAGATGCACATGGGCATCGATCAGCCCCGGCATCAATACCCGGCCGCCCAGATCGATCACCCGATCGCATTTCGGCACCGCGCCCTGGCTAACCTCCCTGATGCGGTCGCCCTCGATAACCACATGGGTGCGGTCCTGCAAATTGGGCGAATGCCCATCAAAAAGCAGGCCGTTGCTCAAGACCGTCAGCGCCATGATATCCTCCTAAAATTGTGCCGCGCCCAGGGTTCTCGACATTACCGGGCCGGTCAAGCGGGAAAATACTGGCACCATGGAAGCCTGCTGCGTACAGTTGCCCCTGGATTTACGGAACCGAACGAGGAGGATGGGGGATGCACGACAACAGGCTGGGCCGGGGGAAACTGGAACAATTGACCCGGTCCTTCACGGAAACCTTCAACGACAATGATCTAGACGCCATGCTGTCCTATTTTGCCGACGAGGGGTCCGTCTATGACCAGCATAACAGCGCCGTGGCGAAAGGTCTGGCCGCCATCCGCGCGGCCTTTCAACCGCAGTTTGACGGCGACTATGGCGTCATGCGCTTCGCGGCGGAGGATCTATTTATAGACCCGGAACAGGGCAAGACCATGATCCGTTGGCTTTGTTCGTTCGATACCAAGCGCGGGCGGACCGGCTGGCGCGGCCTGGATATTCTGCATTTTAACGATGCCGGCAAGATCACCACTAAGCTGACCTATGCCAAGGCCAAGGCCCTGAATTTGACCCCGGTGGAGGGTTGAGCATGTTTCGAGACGATCGTAGCGAACCCGGCACAATACTGCGCTTTCAGGCCCTGCACGAAATCGCGGCGGAGGCCCAGGCCCGCCTGCCGCGCAACATCTGGGACTATATGCTTGGCGCGACGGAAACCGAGACTACGGCAAAGCGCAACCGCATGGCCCTGGATATGCTGGCCCTGCGGCCGCGCATGCTGCGCGATGTGCAGAACATCGATATCAGCAGCGATTTCCTGGGCGCGGAGCTGGAATTGCCCCTGACGTTCGCGCCTATTGGTTCGTTGGAGTCTTTCGACCCCGAGGGCGGTGCGGCGGCGGCGCGGGCGGCAGCGCGGCAAGGCATGATGACGACCTTGAGCTCCGTTTCCGCGCCCGGCTTGGAGGCCACGGCGGCGGCGGCATCAGGGCCGAAAATCTTCCAGCTATATGTACGCGGCGACGAAGGCTGGATTGACGACCACGCGCACCGGGCAATCGAGGCAGGCTATACCGCCTTTTGCCTGACCGTCGATGTCGCGGTCTACAGTCGACGGGAGCGGGATATCGTCAACCGTTTCGTCAAACCCTGGCGCCGAAGTGCCGGCGGCCAGAACTTTCAGGCCGCGCTGAATTGGAAAGACGTGGAACGCTTCAAGAAAACCCACAACATACCGCTGTTGATCAAAGGCATCATGACGGCCGAGGATGCGGTCATGGCCTGCGATCTTGGCGTCGAAGGTGTCTGGGTTTCCAATCACGGCGGCCGGCAACTGGACCAGGCCCAGGGCAGCACCGCCGTTTTGCCGGAAATCGTTGCCGCCATCGCGGGTCGGGCGACGGTGATCGTAGATGGCGGTTTTTTGCGCGGCACCGATATCATCAAGGCGCTGGCCCTGGGCGCCGACTTGGTGGCCCTGGGCCGCCTGACCGCCATAGGTCTGGGCGCAGCGGGCGAGGAAGGCCTGGTCCGGGCCATTGATCTATTGGCCGAGGAAATGCAAATCGCCATAGGTCTGATGGGCCTGACCCGTTTGGCTGATTTGTCGCCCGAACATCTGACCGCCGCGCCGGCAGTCGCGTCCCCACACGTGCTAAGCGCCTTTCCCCTATTGCCGGCTAGTCAAACTTAAAGCCAAAATGGACCCGGAATTGGCAGTTAGCACCCCTACAAGGAAAGTGCGGGCCACCTATTTATCTGTTTAACCGTGAAGTATTAGAATTTTGACGTGAATAGATTGAAACAATACAAATATAAACTGTATAACATTGTGACTTATTATCGAAATTGGTGGGTGCGGCCGCCTCTGGGCAGCTGCGACTAACGCTCTTCGAAAATATATGCTATATAATTAGGGCGGTAGATACGCCCGGTTGATCATGGACTTGGCCAAGCGGGCGCATGTTACGACGAAGCGCGTGGAGACAGCTTGCCTTGAGCCAGCGCGCCACGAAACACGCGAGATAAAAGACGCAACAGTAATAATACCGGCGGAATGGCATTAATTCGAACTAGGAAGCGACGATATGAAAGTTAGGGGCTTGCCAAAGCCGCAAGGCTTATACACCCCAGAGAACGAGCACGAAAATTGCGGCGTTGGTTTTTTAGCGAACATCAAAAACCATAAAAGCCACGAGATTATTCGTCAGGGGCTACAAATTCTGGTCAATCTGGACCATCGGGGCGCGGTTGGCGCTGACCCGTTGGCCGGTGACGGAGCCGGAATCCTATTGCAAATCCCCGATCGTCTGTTGCGCGAAGACTGCGCCGGCGACAATATCATCCTGCCCCCTGTTGGCGATTATGCGGTTGGCATGGTGTTTCTGCCCCGCCATGCCGGAACAGCGGCGAAATGCGCCGCGGCGATTGAAATAGTCACGGCCGAGGAAGGCCAGATTTGCCTGGGCTGGCGCGAGGTGCCGGTTGACAATTCCTGCCTGGGCGAAAGCGTCAAGTCGGACGAACCGCTCATCCGGCAGTTCTTTGTCGGCCGCGGCCCGGACACCGCCGACCAGGATGCCTTTGAACGCAAGCTGTTCGTAATTCGTAAGCAGGCGCACCGGGGGATCTGGAATAGCGCGGCGGAAGCGGCCGACGCCTTCTATATCGCATCAATGTCCAGCCGGACCATTGTCTACAAGGGCATGGTGCTTTCAGGCAATCTATCAACCTATTACAGTGACTTGCAGGACGAGCGGGCGGAATCCGCCCTCGCCCTGGTGCACCAACGATTTTCCACCAATACCTTCCCGTCCTGGCGCCTGGCGCAGCCGTTCCGCTATTTGTGCCACAACGGCGAAATTAATACGGTGCGCGGCAACATCAACTGGATGGCGGCCCGGCGACACGCCATGCAATCGGCAATACTGGGCGATGACCTGGAAAAACTATGGCCTCTGATCGGCGATGGCTCCTCGGACTCGGCTACCTATGACAATGCTTTCGAATTGCTGGTTGCGGGTGGCTATTCGCTGTCTCATGCGATGATGATGATGATCCCCGAGGCCTGGAACAACAACGCCTTGATGGATCCCGACCGGCGGGCTTTTTACGAATACCATGCGGCCTTGATGGAGCCATGGGACGGCCCCGCCGCCATCCCCTTCACCGACGGCCGGCAGATCGGCGCTACCCTGGACCGTAACGGCCTGCGGCCGGCCCGCTATGTGGTGACGGACGATGATCTGGTCGTCATGGCCTCGGAAGTCGGCGTGCTGGCTATTCCGGAGGAGAAGATCGTCCGGAAATGGCGCTTGCAGCCGGGCAAGATGTTCCTGATCGATCTGGAAGAGGGCCGTATCATCGGCGATGAAGAGATCAAGGCATCGCTGGCCTTGGCCAGGCCCTATCAGAAATGGCTGGATGATACACAAATCCAGTTGGAGGATTTGCCGGACGAAATCGGCCCTATGGCGCCCGATGCGCGCACCTTGCTGGACCGTCAACAGGCCTTTGGCTACACCCAGGAAGACACCAAATTCTTCCTGACGCCCATGGCCTTGACCGGGCAGGATCCCATCGGCTCCATGGGCATGGATGTGCCCCTGGCGGTGCTTTCGGACCGGCCCAAGCGGCTGTTCGATTATTTCAAGCAATGCTTTGCCCAGGTCACCAATCCACCGATCGATCCGATCCGCGAGGAATTGGTGATGTCCCTAGTTTCGTTGATCGGGCCTCGGCCCAATCTGCTGGACCTCGAGGATGCGGGCACGAAGAAACGTCTGGAAGTCCGCCAGCCCATCCTGACTAACATGGACCTGGAGCGGGTCCGCCGTATTGAGAACCAGGTGGATGAAGCCTTTCGCACCTACACCCTGGACATCACCTATCCAGTGTCCGAAGGCGCCGCCGGCATGGCTAAGGCCGTGGAAGACCTTTGCCAATTGGCCGAGGAAGTGGTGGAGCGGCCCTACAACATCCTGATCCTATCGGACCGGGGTGTCGATGCGGACCGGGTTGCCATTCCCATACTGCTGGCCACGGCCAGTGTTCATCATCATCTGATCCGCACCGGCCAGCGCACGGAAGTCGGCTTGGTGGTGGAAACGGGAGAGGCCCGCAGGGTGCATGATTTCTGCCTGCTGGCGGGCTACGGCGCCGAGGCGATCAATCCCTATCTGGCCTTCGACACCCTATCCGGTCTGCGGCGCAAGTTGCCGGAAGATCTGGACGAAGATGAACTGCACCACCGCTATATCAAGGCGGTGGCCAAGGGAATTTTGAAGGTAATGTCAAAGATGGGCATCTCTACCTATCAATCCTATTGCGGCGCGCAGATCTTCGATGCGGTTGGCTTAAGCCAGGGCGTACTGGACCGGCACTTTACCGGCACCAGGTGCGCCATTGACGGGATCGGCCTGGACGAAATTGCCGAGGAAACCGTGCACCGGCATCTGCACGCCTATCGTGATGCCCTGCCCTATCGCGATGCCCTGGAAGTGGGTGGCGAGCTGGCCTACCGCCTGCGGGGAGAGGATCACGCCTGGACGCCCGAAACAGTGGCGCTGTTGCAACATGCCGTCCGCGCCAATGACCTGGGCAAGTATCTGGCCTACGCGCGGCGTATGAACGAACAGGACGAAAAGCTGAGTAACCTGCGCGGTCTGTTCCAATTGAAGTTCGCGGACGAGCCCATCCCCCTGGACGAGGTGGAGCCGCTCACCGCCATCTTCAAACGCTTCGCGACGGGGGCGATGTCCTTCGGCTCCATCAGCTGGGAGGCGCACACCAATCTCGCCATTGCCATGAACCGCATCGGCGGCAAGTCGAACAGCGGCGAAGGCGGCGAGGAAGCGGAACGCAATCGCCCTCTGAAGAACGGCGACAGCATGCGCTCGGCCATCAAGCAGGTGGCTTCGGGCCGGTTTGGGGTGACGGCAGAATACCTGGTCAACGCCGCGGACATTCAGATCAAGATGGCCCAGGGCGCCAAGCCTGGCGAAGGTGGGCAATTGCCAGGCCACAAGGTCGATGATTGGATCGCCCGGGTGCGCCGTTCAACACCGGGCGTGGGTCTTATTTCGCCGCCGCCCCATCACGACATCTATTCCATCGAGGATCTGGCGCAACTGATCCACGATTTAAAAAACGTCAATCCAGAGGCCCGCATATCGGTCAAACTAGTCTCTGAACTGGGCGTCGGCACGGTTGCCGCCGGTGTTTCCAAGGCCCATGCGGATCATGTCACGATCTCGGGCTATGAAGGTGGCACGGGCGCCTCGCCCATCACGTCTATTCAGAACGCCGGCAGCCCGTGGGAAATCGGCTTGGCGGAAACCCACCAAACCCTGGTGATGAACGGCCTGCGGGGCCGGATCGCGGTACAGGTCGACGGCGGCCTGCGCACGGGCCGGGATGTGGTCATCGGCGCCTTGCTGGGGGCCGATGAATTCGGCATCGCCACGGCGGCGTTGATTTCCCAAGGTTGCATCATGATGCGGAAATGCCATCTCAATACCTGTCCCGTGGGCGTGGCGACACAGGATCCAGAACTGCGCAAGCTGTTTCCGGGCCAGCCCGAACATGTGATCAACTTCTTCACCTTCCTGGCGGGGGAAATCCGCGAGTTGATGGCGAAATTGGGCTTCCGAAAATTCGATGAAATGATCGGTCAGCGTGACCGGCTGGAATTCAGGGCCGCGGTGGAACATTGGAAGGCCAAGGGCCTTGACCTCGGACCACTGTTGCACATGCCTGTACCAGGTCCGGGCGTGGCAGTCCATAATTGCGAGACACAGGACCACGGTTTGGAGAAAGCCCTTGATCATCAGCTAATCGCACTCTCGGAGCCGGCCATGGAACGCGGCCAGGCGGTTCGCATAGATCTGCCAATCCGCAATATCAACCGCACGGTCGGGGCCATGCTTTCAGGCCGGATCGCCAAACGTTACGGTAACGCAGGCTTGGAAGATGGCACCATCCACGTTAAGCTGACGGGCAACGCCGGGCAAAGCTTTGGCGCCTTCCTCAGCCATGGCGTTACGTTCGAGTTGGAGGGCGACGCCAACGACTATGTGGGTAAAGGGCTCTCGGGTGGCCGTTTGGTGATCTATCCGCCCAAGGCTTCCTCCATCACGTCGGAGGAAAATATCCTGATCGGCAATACCGTGCTGTATGGCGCCATTTCCGGCGAATGCTACTTCCGTGGCGTCGCGGGCGAGCGCTTTGGCGTCCGTAATTCAGGGGTCACGGCGGTGGTCGAAGGCGTCGGCGATCATGGCTGCGAGTATATGACCGGCGGCGTAGTTGTCGTATTGGGCGACACGGGACGCAATTTCGCCGCGGGGATGAGCGGCGGCATCGCTTACGTGCTGGATGAAAGCCAAGATTTCGATAAACGCTGCAATATGGCCATGGTGGAATTAGCGCCGATCGCGGACGAAGATCAGGCCCTGGAAGATCTGGATCACCAGGGCGGCGATCTGGAAACCCATGGCCGGGTTGATCTTGTGCATGATATGACCCGCTATGATGCCCAGCGTCTGCTCGGCCTGATAGAGCAACATCTGCATTACACCGGCAGTGACCGGGCCGCCTTGATTTTGGACAATTGGGATGAGTATCTACCGCGCTTCGTTAAGGTGATGCCGGTGGATTACCGCCGCGCCTTGCAGGAAATGCAGGCCCAGGCCCGCGCCGTGACCGATAATGCGCGAGCCGGCGCCAGTCTTGCGGTAGTGGGTGAGTAAACCATATGGGCAAGCCTACAGGATTTATGGAAGTCGCCCGGCGGGACCATTCCGATGCGCCGACGGCGGAGCGGCTTCACCATTACAAAGAATTTGCCATCTCCCTTTCGGAGCCGGAGGTCAGACAGCAAGGCGCGCGCTGCATGGATTGCGGTATCCCGTATTGCCATAGCGGCTGCCCGGTCAACAATATCATTCCAGAGTGGAACGATCTGGTCTATCACGGCGAATGGCACGAAGCGCTTCGGATCCTACATTCAACTAATAATTTTCCGGAATTCACGGGCCGCATCTGCCCGGCGCCGTGCGAGGCGTCCTGCACCCTGAATATCACCGACCAGCCGGTTACCATCAAGACGATCGAGCTATCGATCGTCGAAAAGGGCTGGGCCGAAGGCTGGATCGTACCCCACATCGCCAAGCACCGGACCGGGAAAACCGTGGCCGTGGTCGGTTCCGGCCCGGCCGGCATGGCCTGTGCGCAACAACTGGCGCGGGCAGGACATAACGTGGTGTTGTATGAAAAGAATGCCCGGATCGGTGGCCTGATGCGCTATGGCATCCCCGATTTCAAGCTGGAGAAGGCGTTCATCGATCGGCGCATGGCACAAATGCGGGCGGAGGGGGTGGAATTTCGCCCCAACAGCAACATC
>CAUZBE010000017.1:0-16994 GCA_963577885.1 Alphaproteobacteria bacterium | reverse complement strand
AGAGAGGAAATGGCGAAGAGATAAAGAATGCCCACGTTGATGTCGGACACAACCATGCCTTCGTCAAACGGGATCACCGCCCATGCCACCAAACTCAACGAAAAGGTCAGCATGGGCGCAATCAGAAAGATGATCTTGTTGGCCGAGGTCGGCAGCACGGTTTCCTTGAAGAACAACTTGGCGCCATCGGCAAAGGCCTGCAAAAGGCCAAACGGGCCGACCACGTTGGGGCCCATGCGCAGCTGCATCGCGGCCATGATCTTACGCTCGAAATAGGTCAACATGGCCACGGCCAGCAGCAGCGGCACGATGATCGCCAGGATTTGCGCTAGGATGATCAGGCCCTGAAGCAGGTATACGGACCAGAATTCAGCCATCGGTACCCGTCGCCCCGCCCGTGCGTGCGTCGCCCGTATACAGCCGGCTGCATTCGGCCATCACCGTGGAGGCCCGGCAGATCGCGTTGGCCAGATAGTAGTCGTCGATCGGGCTTTTGAACGGTTCCGCGCCGACGCCGCCCGCCACGCCGAAAGCGCCTATTTTCCCCGCCGCGACCTCGTCAATCGCGCCCAAACTAGGAACCTCGGCCACCATATGCTGGCGCAATTGCTGCAGATTGTCGTAGGGCAGAGGCCGCCCGGCCACGGCCGAGAATGCCCGCACTATGGCCCAGTCCTCCCGCGCCTCGCCGGGCGGAAAGGCGGCTCGACGCCCGAGCTGCACCCGGCCTTCCGTATTGACCCAGGTCGCGTCTTTTTCCGTATAGGACGCGCCCGGCAGAATGACATCGGCCCGATGGGCCCCGGCATCGCCATGATGGCCTTGGTAGACCACGAAGGTCTGCCCCAATGCATCCATGTCAATTTCGTCGGCACCCAATAGCCAGACGAGGCCGACCTCGCCCTTGCCGGCGCCATCCAGAATACCCGCGACATCGCGGCCGCCTTGGCCGGGCAGAAAACCCATATCCAGGCCGCCGACGCGGGAGGCGGCCCGGTGCAAAACGTTGAAGCCATTCCAATCGGCGCTAATCATGCCGCTGTCCTGGGTGATGCTCCGGGCCAGATCCAGTACGGCCGCACCGTCATCGCGGGCCACGGCGCCGCTGCCCAGCACGATCATCGGCCGTTCCGCCGCCGCCAATACCTTGGCGAAATGGTGGCTCCCGCCGGCAATTTCGACCAGGGTCGCCGGGCCGGCACCCAGAAAATCGTATTTATAAGTCAGATCGACGCCTGCGCTGGCGATGCCTCCTATAACCCCGATGGGGAAGCCCCCCGCTAGCCACCGCTTGCGTATACGGGCATTGACCAGGGTCGCTTCCCAACGCGGATTACAGCCCACCAGCAACAGGGCATCGGCATCTTCGATCCCCGCAATTGTAGTGTTGAAGAGATAGCCGCCGCGATGCTTGCCGCCAATCTTGGCGCCGTCCTGACGGCAATCCAAATTGCGGGAGCCCAGGGCGGTAAACAATTCCTTCAAGGCCAACATGGATTCCACATCCGCCATGTCACCGGCGATGGCGGCAATGCGTTCGCCTTTCGCTGGGCCCAAGCTATCCAGGCGGGCTCGAATGGCGGCAAAGGCCGCATCCCAACTAGCAGGTTTCAGCTTGCCATCAATCCGGACATAGGGCCGGTCCAGCCGTTGCAGGGCCAGGCCATCAACCGCATAACGGGACCGGTCGGACAGCCACTCCTCGTTAATATCTTCGTGCAGGCGGGGCAGGATGCGCATGACCTCGGCGCCACGGCTATCAACCCTGATATTACAGCCAACCGCATCGTGGACATCAATGCTTTCTGTTTTGCGCAATTCCCAAGGCCGGGCGCTAAAGGCATAGGCCTGATTTGTCAGCGCGCCGACGGGACAAACATCGACTAGATTACCCGAAAGCTCGGATGTCAGGGCCTCTTCGATATAGGTGCCAATTTCGGTCTCTTCGCCCCGAAAGGTGGCGCCCAGTTCCTCGACGCCCGCGATCTCGGTCGCGAAGCGGATGCAGCGGGTGCAATGGATGCACCGGGTCATGGTCGTGGCGACCAGCGGGCCCAGATATTTGTCCTTCACGGCGCGCTTGTGCTCTTCAAACCGAGACGTGCCCCGGCCATAGGCGATGGCTTGATCCTGCAAATCGCATTCGCCACCCTGATCGCAGATCGGGCAGTCCAGAGGGTGATTAATCAGGAGGAATTCCATGGCCCCCTTGCGGGCCTTTTCCGCCTGCGGCGTGTTGGTGCGGATCACCATTCCCTCGCCCACGGGCATGGCGCAGGAGGCGATGGGCTTGGGCGATTTTTCCATTTCCACCAGGCACATGCGGCAATTACCGGCGATGGAAAGGCGGTCGTGATAGCAGAATCGGGGAATTTCGATCCCCAACTCCTCACAGGCCTGCAGTACCGTGGTATTGGCTTCGACCGTGATTTCCTGGCCGTCGATGGTCAGCGTGGGCATGTCCTTGCGATCCTTGCTTGGCCTACGCCGCGGCCGGCTGTTTACTTTTGCGCTCGATGATGCGGGCTTCCACCTCTGGCCGGAAGTGGCGCATCAGGCCTTGAATAGGCCAGGCCGCCGCGTCGCCGAGGGCGCAGATGGTATGGCCTTCGATCTGGTAACTGACCTCCAGCAGCATGTCGATCTCGGCCACATCCGCCTCGCCCGTGACAAGGCGTTCCATAACCCGCCACATCCAACCCGTGCCTTCGCGGCATGGCGTACATTGGCCGCAGGATTCATGGGTATAGAATTTCGCTAAACGGGCAATGGCGCGCACCAGATCGGTGGACTTGTCCATCACTATAACCGCCGCCGTACCCAGGCCGGATTTCACCTCGCGCAGAGAATCGAAATCCATCAGGACATCGTCACAGATCGATTTCGGGATCATTGGCACCGACGAGCCGCCGGGGATGACCGCCAGCAGATTATCCCAACCTCCCCGTACGCCACCCGCATGCTTTTCGATCAATTCTCGCAACGGGATCGACATCTCTTCTTCCACGTTGCAGGGCCGCTCCACATGGCCCGAAATGCAGAACACCTTGGTGCCGGTGTTATTTTCCCGTCCCAGACCGGCGAACCAGGCCGCACCACGACGCATGATGGTCGGCGCCACGGCGATGCTTTCGACATTATTCACCGTCGTCGGCCGGCCCCAAACACCGACCCCCGCTGGAAACGGCGGCTTCAGGCGCGGTTGGCCTTTTTTGCCTTCCAGGCTTTCTATCAGGGCGGTTTCCTCGCCACAAATGTAGGCGCCCGCGCCACGGTGGACGAAAACGTCAAAGTCATAGCCAGAACCGCAGGCATTAGCGCCGATCAAGCCGGCGTCATAGGCCTCGCTGACCGCGGCTTCGAGATTATTGGCTTCGACAAAGAATTCACCGCGTATGTAGATGTAGGCTGCCGAGGCGCGCATGGCAAAACCGGCAATCAGACAACCCTCCACCAATTTATGGGGGTCGTGGCGCATCATCTCCCGATCCTTGCAGGTGCCCGGCTCGCCTTCATCGGCGTTGACCACCAGATAGGTCGGCTTGCCATCGGATTCCTTGGGCATGAAGGACCATTTCAGGCCGGTGGGAAAACCGGCCCCACCGCGCCCGCGCAGGCCGGAGGCTTTGATCTCGTCAACAATGGCATCGGGACCTTTTTCCAGAATTGCCTTAGTGCCATCCCAATCGCCGCGGGCGCGGGCGCGCGCCAGGCGCCAATCCTGGGTGCCATAAAGATTGGTGAATATCCGGTCTTCGTCGCGCAGCATCAGCCATCCCCCGTGAAGGCATGCAGGGTGGTTGGCCCACCGCTGGGTTCCGAGGCATAGCGGCCGTTTTGCGGCCCCACTTTCGGTTTTTCGCCCCTGGCCAGGGCCTCCAACACCGCCAGGGTGCTTGCCGCCGTCAGGTCCTCGTAATAGTCATCGTTGATCTGCATCATCGGCGCATTCACGCAGGCGCCCAGGCATTCCACCTCGATCAAGGTAAATTTACCGTCCGCCGTGGTCTCGCCAAAATCGATTCCCAATTTCGATTTGCAAGCCCCCACCACGTCATCCGAGCCGCGCAGCCAGCAAGGCGTCGTGGTGCAGACCTGAACGAAGTGCGCGCCCACTGGGGCCAGATTAAACATGGTGTAGAAGGTCGCCACTTCATACACCCGGATGCGCGGCATCTCGAGCATTTCAGCCACCATATCCATGGCCGCCCGGGGCAGCCAGTTCTGCTGTTGGCGCTGCGCTAGATCCAACAGCGGCATCACGGCGCTGGCCTGGCGGCGCGGCGGATATTTGGCGATGAGCTGTTTGGCCGCTTCCAGATTATCCGGCGTGAAGGCAAAACTGTCGGGCTGTTGTTCGGTGGGTGCTGGTACGCGCTTCATCGATCGATTTCACCAAAAACAATATCCAAGCTGCCAATAACAGCGACGGAATCGGCCAACAGATGTCCTTTGCACAGATGCTCCAGAGCCGCCAGATGAACATAGCCTGGCGAGCGTATCTTGCAGCGATAGGGCATGTTGGTGCCATCGGCCACCAAATAGACGCCAAATTCTCCCTTTGGCGCCTCGATCGCCGTATAGGTCTCACCGGCCGGCACCTTGTAACCCTCGGTATAGAGCTTGAAATGATGGATCAAGGCTTCCATGGACTGTTTCATTTCCGCCCGCGGCGGCGGCACCACCTTACGGTCCGCGCTGGAGACCGGACCGTCCGGCATGGATTCGAGCACCTGCTTGATGATCCGGCAGGACTGGCGCATTTCCTCAACCCGGCACAAATAGCGGTCATAGCAATCACCATTCTTGCCTACAGGAATATCAAAATCATACTTTTCATAGCCGTCATAGGGTTGCGACTTACGCAGATCCCACGGCAACCCGGTGCAACGCAACATGACGCCGGAGAAGCCCCAATCCATGGCTTCTTCCGGGCCGATGACGGAGATATCCACGTTGCGTTGTTTGAATATACGGTTGTCGGTCAGCAGGGTTTCCAAATCGTCGATATAATTATGGAAGCCGTCGATATAGGTGCCAATGTCGTCGGCCATCCCCACCGGCATATCCTGATGCACCCCGCCGGCCCGGAAATAGTTGGCGTGCAGGCGTGCGCCGGACACGCCTTCGTAAAATTCCATTAGCTTTTCGCGTTCTTCATAGCCCCACAACGCCGGCGTAATGGCGCCCACATCCATGGCATGGGAGGTTATGTTCAGAATATGATTTAACAACCGGGTGATTTCGGAAAACAAGACCCGGATGGCCTGGCCCCGGGCCGGCACCTTCAGTCCCAATAGTTTTTCAATGGCTAGCACGTAGGCGTGCTCCATGCACATAGGCGAGACATAATCCAACCGGTCAAAATAGGGCAGCGCCTGTTGGTAGGTCTTGTATTCGATCAATTTTTCCGTGCCGCGGTGCAACAGCCCGATGTGCGGGTCGCAGCGCTCGATCACCTCGCCATCCAGCTCCATGATCAGACGCAAAACACCATGGGCCGCGGGATGCTGGGGCCCGAAGTTCAGGGTCATATTCTTAATATCGACTTCGGCCATTAGGCTGGCTCCTGCCCGTCTGCCTTTTCATCGCCCGGCAGCACCCCTTGCGGCGCCGCAGCGGCGCCCTCCCAGGGCGACAGAAAATCAAATGTACGGAATTCCTGGGGCAGCTTGACCGGGTCGTAGACCACCCGCTTGCGCTCCTCGTCATAGCGCACTTCGACAAAACCGGTCAGGGGAAAATCCTTGCGCAGGGGATGTCCCTCAAAACCATAGTCGGTCAGCAGGCGCCGCAGGTCGGGATGCTCGGCAAACATGATGCCATACATGTCCCAGGCTTCCCGCTCGAACCAGTTGGCCGAATTATGCACGCCGGTGACCGAAGGCACGGGGGTTTGGTCGTCGGCCTCTACCTTGACCCGGATGCGCTGGTTATGAACTAAGCTCAGCAGGTTATAGACCACGTCGAAACGTTGCGGGCGTTCCGGAAAATCGGCGCCGCAGATATCCACCAGCACTTTGAACAGACAAAGAGGATCGTCGCGCAGAAAGATCAAAATTTTGACCATATGTTGCGCCCGCACCGTGACCATCAACTCGCCATGGACGACCGAAGTGGCAATCACCTGGTCTGCTAATACGGCGCCAATATGCTGGCCCAATTCCTGCAATACGCCGTCGTCCGCCATTCTATCGTCTACTTTCGTCCCGATGAACTATTCGCCAGGAGGTTTAGCGCAAAAAGGTGCCGGTGCGGCGAATTTTCTTTTGCAGTTGCAGGATCCCATAGACCAGTGCCTCCGCCGTCGGCGGGCAACCAGGCACGTAGATGTCCACCGGAACAATTCGGTCACAACCCCGCACCACGGAATAGGAATAATGATAATAACCGCCGCCATTGGCGCAACTGCCCATGGAGATGACATAGCGCGGCTCCGGCATCTGGTCATAAACCTTGCGCAAGGCCGGCGCCATTTTGTTGGTCAAGGTGCCCGCCACGATCATCACGTCCGATTGCCGGGGCGAGGCGCGGGGGACCACGCCCATGCGGTCCAGATCATACCGGGGCATGTAGGCGTGAATCATCTCCACTGCGCAACAGGCCAGACCAAAGGTCATGGGCCAGAGCGAGCCGGTGCGGGCCCAATTTACCACCTTATCCAGCTGCGCGGTGACAAAACCTTTATCCGCAAGTTCCTCGGAAAAATCCACGAAGGTAGTGCCCTGCCCCTCCACTATCAGGCCAGTTTGAGAGTCGGTTTGAGAGATGCCGGAACCGGGTGCTGCAGGCTCGTTTATTCCCATTCCAGCGCGCCCTTTTTCCATTCATAGATGAAGCCAATGGTCAGAATACCAAGGAAAAACATCATGGACCAAAACCCGAGCAGGCCGATTTTCCCCAGGGAAACCGCCCAGGGAAACAGAAAGGCCACTTCCAGATCAAAGACGATGAACAGGATCGCAACCAGATAAAAGCGCACGTCGAAGCGCCCACGGGCATCATCAAAGGCTTCAAAGCCGCATTCATAGGCCGACAGTTTTTCCGCGTCGGGATGGCTGGGCACCATGATCATGGAGGCAGCCACGATGACCACCGCCAGGCCCCCGGCCACGGCAAAAAACATCAGGATCGGAAGGTATTCTTTTAGCAACTCGTCCACAGCACGAAATCTCCCCGGTACCTCCGGCCAAATAGCGACCGTGAGGCACCCAATTCTATAACGGCTTCTCCTACGCGCTGCAATGGCGGCACGCTGATTTCTGGCATAAATTGTGGATTCGATCTTGCGAAGGAAACTATTGGCGCAAAAATATGGGTGGCGAAAACCCACAGTAAGTAAAATCGCCGCCAATACTTTATTGGAACTTCGTGGCGGGAGTGACGGGACTCGAACCCGCGACCTCTGGCGTGACAGGCCAGCGCTCTAACCAGCTGAGCTACACCCCCACGAAGCGGCCCCATGTACCTCCCCCCCGGCACGGGTGTCAAGCGGCTTACGGCCATGAGTTATTGTTTTGGGAAGCGTTGCTCCAAGTCAGCTCAGAACAGTGCAAATTAGTTTTGCGGCGTCTCCGGCTTACGGCAGGCGAAGAACATCGCGAAGGGAAATAACTGTGCCGCCGGTTCGTGCCAGCGTTCCGGGTTTTTCTACAGCTATTTGGAGAACATGGCAGCCAATTGTTGTGCCTAGCGCCCGCGCACGCGGGGGCCCAGCCACTTACATGCGTCCAAACCCGGCCACGCAACTCCAATTATAGGCATCATTGACGCGGGTGACGCAGACCTCGCGGTCGTATTCAGCCAATTCTAGGTTGGCCTGACCATTGACCAACTGCCAGGAGGTGCCCGCGGACGGCTCCCAATCCGCCGCCTCTGCCTGGGGCGTCACTACAAAGAGCGAGAGCTGTATCGCCGCTACTGTGTAAGGAATGAACGCGCGTATCACCCCGAACTTTACCCGTCATAAATGCACTTGTCGCGGTATGGAGGAAGAAGGCCCGGGGCGATGGATCACGTTGTTTAAACGGAGAGATCGATATTTTGACCGGTATCCGGGTCCACGGCTAATTTTCTCGGCTGCGCCTCTTCACCATCCCTGGAGGCGGCTTTTGCCTCCAGGAAATCCGTCTCGACCGCGGCTTTTTCGCCACGGGTTTCGTCAGTATCCTCAACCAGGCGTGAAGCTTTCGCGTCAATCTGTCGAATTTTTCGTGGACTTGCGTCGACGATGGCGAGTGGTGGAGTTCCATTCTGTACTCCTCTCGGCGGCCTCGCTGTCCAAACGCCAGGATTGACGATTGGACCGGTGGCTTTGCGTCCCGCTGTTACCAACGGTTTGCCAAAAACGGACACATGCACGTATCCGTATCATCCAAGTTATCCACAAGACGTTAAGAATTCCTTGCATCCGGCCCTTTACGACTGGCCCTAAATAACAGTGATAGTTAGTCTCGAAGTTCATTTTAACCGCCGCGCACGGTAAGATATTCCACATAAATTGGGGAGGACCAGCATGGCGACTGAATGCATTGGCTTTATTGGCTTGGGCGATATGGGGGAACCCATGGCGGCGCACATTCTTGCCGCCGGTTACCCGGTGGTGAGCTGCGCCAATCGAAGCCGGGCAGCGATCGAAGCACTGAAGGCGGATGGCCTGGAAGAAGTCCCAGGTCCGGGTGACGTGGGTGCAAAGGCGGATATTCTCATCACCTGCGTCATTGACGAGGCGCAGACCGACGCCGTGCTACGGGGACCGAACAGCGCCCTGTCGGCCCTCAAACCCGGCGCGGTGGTAATCATCACCAGCACCCTTTCGCCGACCTATTGCCAAGCGTTAGCAGAAGAGGCCGCCGGCCGCGGCATCTCCGTCCTCGATTGTCCAGTCAGCGGCGGCCCGATTGGCGCCAGGCAGGGCTCCCTGGCGTTGATCTGCGGCTGCGACGGCGCCATCGTAGAGAGATGCCGGCCTGTACTCGTATCCATGGGTGCCATTCACCATTGCGGCCCCGTCGGCAGGGGGCAGATCGCCAAGCTTATCAATCAGGGCATCCTTTTCAGCATCATAAAGCTGATCGACGAAGGCCGCGCCCTCGCCCGCGCCTATGGCATGGAGATTGATACCCTGATGACGGTGTTAAGCCAGTCCATGGGCAACAGCGCCGCCGGCAAGAACTGGGAGATGTTCGCGTCGAACTGGCCCCACACCGCCAAGCTGGGCAAAAAAGACATGGACTTTTGCATCGAAGCCGCGCGCGCGAAAAGCGTCCCAATGCCGCTGATCGAGGCCCGGCGCGCCATGCGCTGGGAGATAGAATAATGGCGATAGTTTAATTAATTCGAGCCCTTAGGGTGATTGAGACGCGGGTGCTGGCGAATTTAGTAAACTATCGCCGTTATTGAATATCCCGTGCGGGCGCGAATGGCTCTTCTTCAAACCTCTCCCCAGACTTGCAGCGCGGTTTCGACGATGCGGGCTAGCTTGGCCTGTTGCACCTCCTGGGTAATGGGGTTGCCGGAGACGGCGGAGGCGAAGCCGCATTGCGGCGAGAGCGAGAGGCGTTCCAGGGGCACGTATTGCGCCGCCTCATCGATGCGCCGGGCCAGATCGTCGACGCTTTCCATTGCCGCCAGTTTGGAGCTGACCAGCCCCAGCACCACATGCTTGCCCTCCGGTACCAGGCGTAGGGGCGAAAAATCACCGGCACGGGCGGTGTCATACTCCAGGAAAAAGGCATCAACCGAAAGATCGTTGAACAAGCGTTCTGCCACCGGTTCATAGCCGCCCTGGGAGAGATACTTGCCCTTGAAGTTGCCCCGGCAAAGATGCAACCCGCAGATCATATCCGCCGGCCGGCTGGCCACGGCATCATTGATGGCATCGATATAGATCCCGATCAGGTCGTCCGGGTCGGCGCCCCCCCGCCGCACTTGTTCGCGCACATTCGGATCGCACAGCATGGCCAGGGGCACCTCGTCCATCTGGATATAGCGGGCGCCCAAGGCAGACAGTTCGGCGATTTCCTGGCGAAACACCTCGGCAAAATCGCGAAAGAATTCACGTGGCGTAGCGTAGACGGCCGGATCGATGCCCCCCACGGGTCGATAGAAATGAAAGGTTGGCAGGGACGGCATGGTGATTTTCGCTGGCACCTTGGCCACTGTTTTCAGAAAGCCGAATTCACCGGTGGAAAAGCCAATGACCCGGCGCACCTTGCCCTCCACATGGGCCGCGATGAAGTTTTGTTCGTGGCCATGATCGTCATGAAAATTGAATTCCGCTTCGCGTACGGACAGCCCCGTCACCGGGCCGATCACATGGCCCCAGTAGGAGCCGCGGCGGAACTCTCCGTCCGTGACCACGCCCAGGCCCGCCGCTTCTTGTTGCGCCACCACCTCGCGGATAGCCGTATCTTGGATATAGGCAAAAGCCCGATCGTCGACCTTGCCGGCGGCATGCTGGCGAAAGGCGGCGGTTAATTCCTTGGGGCGCAGCAGGCTACCCACATGTTCGGCACGGAAAGGCGGCGGGGCCATGGCAGTCTCCTGCATTTTTTTGGCGTTGGAGAAATCAAACGGTTTATGGGGTGCAATGGTCACGCTAAACTGTTCCCATGGCAACATTCCAAGACATTCACGAAGCAGCCGCCGCGCGCAATGGCGGTCTGGCGGCACTGAAGGACAAGCTGCCGCAGGCGAAGTCCGACGCGGCCCTGCGCGCGGTAAGCGATGACCGCTATCTTTCCGCCATGTCCCTCCGCATCTTCAGCGCCGGGCTGAAACATTCCATGGTGCAGGCCAAATGGCCGGCCTTCGAAGAGGTCTTTCATGGCTTCGCGCCACGCCGGGTGCACGCCATGGCGGACGAGGCATTGGAGGCGTTGATGGGCGAGGCGCGCATTATCCGCCATTGGGGCAAGATTAAGTCCGTGCGCGCCAACGCCGCTGCCATCCGCACGATAGAGGACGAGGCGGGCGGCATGGGCGACTGGCTGGCATCGTGGCAGCCGGAACAAACCGTTGATCTATGGGGTCAGTTGGGCCAGCGCTTCACCCAGCTGGGCGGCAATTCAGGGCCATACTTTCTGCGCATAGTGGGTAAGGATACTTTTAATCTGACGCCATCCGTCCTGGCCGCCCTGAACCATTGGTCGCTCTACAGCGGTAACGGCAAGAGCAAGCGCGAACGGGCCAAGTTGCAGGATATCTTCAATGCCCTGCGGGCCGAGAGCCGCCTGCCCCTGTGCCAGATTTCTATGACCCTGGCGCAATCCATCAATTAGCTAGCTTAGTGTAGGGTTGATCATGATCTTGCAATGGTGATCCGGGCTGGCCAGGTCGTCGAAGGCCCCCGCGACGCCATCCAGGCCCACGCGGCCGGTGATCGACGGCGATAGATCCAGGCGGCCGCTGTCCACTAAGGCGAGCGAGGCGCCAAAATGATCCGGGCTGTAGCCGATAACGAATTGCAGGTTCAATTCCTTGGTAATACCGAAGTAGGGGCGGAAATTATCCGCCTCCGCGCAGACGCCCACTACCACGATGCGAGCCTGTTGCGGAGCGCCGGTCATGATCTGCTCGATTACGCCAGGGACACCGACACATTCGAAAATTACCGCAGATTTCAGGGTCTCGGGTATGGGTCCCAGTGCGGGTGGCGGCTGTGCGACATCCGGCCCCAACGTCGCCAGTTGTCATAGGGCGAGCGGGCCGCTGGATCGATCACCTGGTCGGCCCCCATGGCAATCGCTAGTTCACGCCGCTGGGCCGAAAAATCTGCCGCCAGGACCGGCCCCAATCCCTTCATCTTCAGAGCCACGATGACCGCCAGGCCTACCGGGCCGCAACCGATAACCAGCGGCACGGCGCCTGGCGCCACCTGGGCCATTTCCACCGCATGCAGGCCGACCGCCACGGGCTCGGTCAAGACCGCCAGATCGGCGGTCAGATTGTCGGGAACGAGCAACAGCAGCGCTTCCTTCAACAGCATATATTCGCCATAGCCACCGTTATAATCATTGGAATAGCCAACCGTTCGGCGCCAGCCCGGCCCCAGCATCATGGGCAGGGCGCAAACCTTCTGCCCGGGCTTGAAACGGCGCTGGCAATCGGGACCAAAATCCAACACCTCCACACAGATTTCATGGGCCATGGCGCAGCATATGTAGGTCAGAGCCACAAATGTCACAGGCTAGGGTTTTCACCAGCGCTTGGCCGCGTCCCGGCACAGGCACGGCCATTTGATCCTCGACGATCCGTTGTTGCCGCATGACCGCCGCCCGCATCGTCGTTGGAATTTCTGTATTCATAGTGTCTTGCCCGTCGTGCAATTATGCGCAAGAGAGTTTGGAAGTCTTCATCATGTGAAGCAATGGAGAATTGGTTGCGGGCGTAGGCAGAAAAATGCCGGCGGCGGCCTCATACCAAGCCGTCATACGCTAATCTTTACGCTTACAAATAAACCATTGATAGTTAATTTCATTATTTTTTACTTTATTAAAAAAATAAATAAAACTATTTACGATAAAATTCATCACAGTACCCGACTCTTTTCATAAAACCCAACCTAACTGCGAACTTCGAGGGGTTTTGGAGGTGAGTAAAGCGGCCATGAGATGGCTAAATTCGGGTTCCCTTGATTTGGCCATGCCTTTTCTCAAGGCATTCAGGCCGAGGGCGAAGATGGAACGCTGCAAGCGGCCATGGGCTTTATGCCGGGGCGGCTTCAGGCGCGCGGCCCAGAGACCGGCCTTGTAGGCCAGACAAAAGGCGAGCGCCAAAACGGCCATCAGGGTGGCCAGTTTGAAGGGATCGGTCATATGGGTGTCTTCCAATCCCAGGCCGCGTGTTTTCAGGCAGGAGAACAGCGTTTCGATGCCCCAGCGGTTGCGGTATATCGCCAGTGCCGTCGTTATCCTGATACCGCTCACCGCAACAATCAACATCTCGCCGGTTTTCAAACGCAGCATGGCAATCTTTACCGGGGTTGCCGGTTTCGCGGGATCACGGCCCAGATACCAGATGCCTTTCAGGATCCGGCTCTGGCATTTTTTCAAGTGCCTCGCATGGGCGGATAGCTTTACCGGAACATGCTCTTCATTCCAGACAAACATGTTCTCTTTCAGACGCAAAACAAAGGGAATACCCCGCTCGTGCAGCCAGTTCATCCAGCGTTCGCCGATGAATTCCCGGTCCCCGCTCAGGGAAGCAACCGGCTGCTCCGGAAAGACCTCGCACAGCCGCGCTATCAGCTCGGTCCGTTCGCGGGCATTGGAATTCCCCGCCTTGCCGAGCAATACCCAGAACAGCGGTATGCAAACCTTTCCATGAACGATGCCGAGCATCAAGATGTTGACATGGCGGCGCCCAAACTTCCAGTTCGTGCGATCCAGAGCCAGATGCCACGGCTTGCCGGACAGCCCCATGATGTCAACAATCAGGCGGGCGATACAGCCGTCATCAAGACGGATATGTTGAAAGAACCGTTCAAACCGGCGGTGCACGGACAGGGTCTGGGCCCGTGTGTCAATATGCCCGGCAAGACGCCACAGGCCGACCGTCCCTGTTCGAATGATCGCAATCAACAACCAGACCAATGTCTCTCGTTTTGTCCGCCAAAGCGAGATGTGATTTTCTAGCGCCGTGGATAAGGCCTTGGTAAGTAATTCCTACATCACGTGAGACTTTTTTTGATCGGTGAGTCTCAAAGCATGAATCACTTCAGGGCTTTATCCTATTACGTCGGGTACTGTGAAAATTCATTACAATACATATATAACTAAAGAATAGATAATATTTGGTGATTTAAATAAAAAAGCGCCAACTGTGACAAACGGTCGCGCCGATAAATTCAAAAACCTAGTTAGGCGCGATAGAAAAGGGTGCGAAACGGCGAACGTTTTCGTCCAGGCGCAGACGATGGTTCAAGGGCGGATGGGCCCGCTGACTACAGTCCAATCGTTCACAGATCCGGCAGGAAACGCCCACTTCGGTGGCGGCCTGTTTATTTTTGACGTCCATGGTATCGCCATACACCAGATTTTTGGCCTGTCCCATATCGCAGCCCATGGCCACGGCCAGGCGGGGTTGGCGGCCATGATGCCCGCCCAGGATCGGATCCACGGTGCGGGCAATGGTCAAAAAAGTGCTGCCGTCCGGCATGCTGGCCTGTTGGGTGTGGATCGTACCTGGCGCGCGGAATGCATCGTGAATAATCCAGCGCGGACAGGTCCCCCCAAATCGGGCAAAAATAAAGCCGGCGCCGCTGAGACGTTTCGAAATATTCCCGGCATGATCGATGCGGATAAAAAAGAACGGCACCCCCCGCGCGCCCTTGCGTTGCAAGGTGGTCAGACGGTGGCAAACCTGTTCAAAGCTGACACCAAAGCGGTTCTGCAAAATCTCCAGATCATAGCGTAGCTCCTTGGCGGAGGCCAGGAATGCATCGTAGGGCATGAGCACCGCGCCGGCAAAAGCGCCCGCCAGCCCAATGCGGCACAATTTCTCGGCGTCGGGTGAAGACAAATTCGCCTTGGCCACCAGGCGGTCCAGCAATTCCCCCTGGCTGGCAAGCGCCACCTGTACCGCCAATTGAAAATTTTGCCCCGGGGGAGGCAGCATTTCCGACAACAGCACCCGGCGGCGGTGAAAGTCAAAGCGGCGCAAGGTTTCGCCCATGATGTCGACGGGCATGACCTTGACGCCAATGCCGTGCACCGACTGCAAATATCTGGTCATACCCTGATAAAGAACCCCATGCTCCAGCCCCGCATCCTGCCAAAGGGCCTCGGCTGCGGTTTCCAGTTCAGGGAAATGATTGGCTTGGGATTGATGGAAATCCCGCACTTCCTCAATGGGGAAGGTCTGGACATCAAGACCATGGACCTCGTCCGGGCCCGCCAGCCGTTCGACCAGAGCCTGGGTATCTTCACGCATCTCAGCATAGGCTTTGTACAGGTTCATTACCGCCTGGGCCACGCTGGGCGAGACCTCCGCGACCTCGCGAATTTCCTGTTCCCGCACTTTCAGCCCTTCGAACACTGGGTCCGAGAGCACCTCACGCAGGCCGGCGGCCAGGGCGGATGCTTCATCCTGGGCGAATTCCCGCAGATCGATCTGAAAGACCTGGCCCAGCCGGAACAACAGCGGCACGGTGACGGGGCGTTGGTTATGTTCGATCAGATTGAGATAGCTGGGCGAAATCTCCAACATCGCCGCCATCTCCGTCTGGCTCAAATTTTGCTCCTGGCGATAACGCCGTACCTTATGGCCCAACATGGCCTTTTTTTCTACCGCCATCGGACTCTCCCACAAACAATTATAGTTAATATTATTTACAGTTTTTACAAATTTACAAGAGTAAATATTGCAAACTTATCGCCATGACACTTTTATATTTGCCTTCTCTCCGCGAACCTTGCACACCCTGCACCATGCGCTATGCATCCAGACTTAAACCCCGGCATACGCTAAGTACGCGTATAGAAAAGTAGTGGGATACGATCATGACAGAGACGATTGAACAACTGAATTTTGCCCCCGAAGGCCGTTACGAAGGCATCCAACGAGATTATAGTGTCGAAGATGTAAAAAAACTTCAAGGATCTGTCAGAGTAGAGTATACCTTGGCCCGCAACGGCGCCGAAAAGCTGTGGCAGCTACTGCAAACCGAAGACTACGTGCACTCCCTTGGCGCCATGACCGGCAACCAGGCCATGCAGATGGTCCGCGCCGGCTTGAAGGCGATTTATTTGTCCGGCTGGCAGGTCGCCGCCGATTCTAACAACGCCGGCGCCATGTACCCGGATCAAAGCCTCTATCCCGCCGACAGCGGCCCGGAACTGGCCAAGCGCATTAACAAGACCCTGCAGCGCGCCGATCAAATCGAGGCAATGGAAGGTGGTGGCGACATCGACTGGTTCGCCCCCATAATCGCCGACGCCGAAGCCGGTTTCGGTGGTGTGTTGAACGCTTTCGAGATCATGAAGGCCTATATCGAAGCGGGCGCCGCCGGCGTACATTTCGAGGATCAACTGGCGTCCGAGAAAAAATGCGGCCACATGGGCGGCAAAGTGCTGATCCCGACACAGCAGCACGTGGCCAATCTGAAGGCAGCGCGTCTGGCAGCTGACATCATGGGTGTGCCAACTATAATCCTGGCCCGCACGGATGCCGACAGCGCCAAGCTGTTGACCTCCGATATCGACCTGCGCGACCGAGACTTCATTACCGGCGAGCGTACCGGAGAAGGCTTCTACCGCCATAAGGAAGGCGATGGCGAAGGTATGCGCCGCTGCATCGCCCGTGGCCTGGCTTATGCCCCCTATGCCGATCTGTTGTGGATGGAAACCTCGACGCCAAATCTCGAGCAGGCGAAAACCTTCGCCGAGGCCATTCGCAAGGAATTCCCCAACAAGATGCTATCCTATAACTGCTCGCCCTCGTTCAACTGGGCGGGCAACCTGGACCAGGACGATATCGCCCGCTTTCAACGCGAGATCGGCGCCATGGGTTACAAGTACCAGTTCGTCACCCTGGCCGGTTTTCACAGCCTGAACCATTCCATGTTCGAATTGGCTCAGGGTTACCGGGATCGCGGGATGGCGGCCTATTCGGAGCTGCAAAACGCGGAATTCGCCTCGGAAACATCCGGCTACAGCGCTACCCGTCATCAACGCGAAGTTGGCACCGGCTACTTTGATCTGGTAAACCAGACCATCATGGGCGGTGCATCTTCGACCACGGCGTTGACCGGCTCCACCGAGTCCGAGCAATTCCATGCGATGGAAGCAGCCCGGCCGGCGGTAGCGGCGGAGTAAGCGCCACCTCTCTTTAGCCGCAAAGATTCAGCATGTTGCCGGGCGCCCCGCGCCCCAACCGGATCGCCCGGGGCCTAACCACGGATACCTACCTCGGGGCTACCGCATTTATCATAGCATGCGGTGGCCCTTTTTCTTGTCTGGTCCATTTCGACGTGGGAGAGAGACTAGACCTTG
>CAUZBE010000016.1:0-17528 GCA_963577885.1 Alphaproteobacteria bacterium | reverse complement strand
GGCTATCGCGGTTGGGAGCAGCTGCAGCGCAATCAGGATCAGCAACGAGTGAAAGCCGCCGCAGAATAACGAGCCGAGGTAAAATTAGCGCCTATCCCTGACGCCGACCGGTACGTCAATGTTAAAACCTGAACCAACCTTGCATCTGGTCTGCGGCAAAGTAGCTGCCGGAAAATCGACTCTTGCTAACTGCCTGGCATCGGCGCCGGCCACGGCACTTATCAGTGAGGACCACTGGCTGTTGCGTATGTGCCCTGGAGAGATCTCTTTTCTGGAGGATCACGCGCGCTGTTCCGCCCGACTGGGCGAAGTGAAGGAAGACCACGTCCAGGCCCTGCTGGGCACCGGCCAATCGGTGGTAATGGACTTCCCGGCCAATACACTGAGCCAGCGCCAGCGGTTGCGCAAAATATTCAAAAGCGCTGGGTTTGCCCATCAACTGCACTTTCTTGCCGTACCCGATACGGTCTGCAAGGCGCGGCTTCGGCAGAGAAACCAGGACGGCGTCCATAACTTCGGGGCCAGCGAAGCCGAGTTCAATCTCTTCACAAGCTATTATGTTACACGGTCACCAGAGGAAGGCTTCAACGTTACGACTTATGTCGATCTTTAGTACCGCACGGCCCTAGATTTCCTTGGCTGCCGCCAGCACGGCCTCGGCGTGGCCCTTGACCTTCACCTTGCGCCAGACCTTGGCGATTTTGCCCTTGACGTCGATCAGGAAGGTGGACCGTTCGATGCCCATATAGGCGCGGCCATAGTTTTTCTTTTCCACCCAGACGCCGTAAGCATTGCAAATGGCGCCATCCTCGTCCGAGGCAAGCGTTATACGCAGACCGTATTTCTCCGCGAACCTGTCGTGCTTGGCGACGCTATCCTTGGAGACGCCAAGCACGGCGATGCCGTTGGCGGAAAACTTTCGCTTCAAATCGGCAAAATCCTTGGCCTCAGCGGTACAGCCGGGGGTGTCGTCCTTGGGATAAAAATATAGCACCACCTTCTTGCCCTTCAGGTCCTGCAAGGCGATCAGGCCGCCGCCGCCGATGGGCGCCTTAAAGGCCGGCGCTTTTTCCCCTACGTCAACCATTCTAAACTCCTACTTATCCGGCTCTTTGTTTTTCAGTTGCCGCTATATCCAAAGCGCCTTGACCATCCAAGACCACGCCGTAGTGTTCCTTTGCTGCCTGGGCCGAAACCATCCCGTCGCGCACGTCGATGGCGACCCGCGCCGGGTCGCGGTTCATCGGATCGCCATAGCCTCCACCCCCGGGCATCTCCAAATGCAGGCGATCGCCCGACGGGATCGATTGGGTGCCCTTGTTGCGCATAATCTTACCGGACTTAAGCTCGACCCTGCCGGTCCAACCATCCATGCCGTTTTCCCGGCCGCGCGGGGCGTGATGTACCCGATCGAAAGTAGCCGCGATGGCGAAAGGCGCACCTTCGGAACTGGCGATTTCCATGATCTGGCCGGTGCCGCCGCGAAACTCTCCCGGTCCGCCCGAATCCATGCGGTATTCCTTGCGCCAGACCACGATGGGGGCAATGGATTCATTGATCTCCACCGGGGTGTTGCGCACGCCGGAGGGGAAGGAGGTGGCGGACAGGCCATCCTTGCGCGGCCGCGCCCCGGTCCCGCCGGTATGAAACAAACCAACCGCGAATGGCGTGGCGTCACCAAAATCCTCGTCCGGCACGATACCATGGCCGCCCATCAGGGCCGGATTCCACAGGCACGAAGTGCCTTCGGCCGGGGCCCCGACGGCAACCGCCTGGTGCAGACACCCCATGACCACGTCCGGCAACATCTGACCGGTGACATGGCGGGCGGCCACGGCACAGGGATGGGGTGCGTTCAAGATCGAGCCCTCGGGCGCGGTTACCTTTACCGCCGACAGGGAACCGGCGTTATTTGGCACGGTGGGCCCCACCAGACAGCGCACCCCGAAAGAGGCGTAGGCCTGGGTATAGGTAATGGGCACGTTGATGCCAAAGTTGGAAACCCCGGACGTGCCCGTGAAGTCCACATAGATGCCATCCTCGGCAATGGTCAACTCGGCCACTAGATCCAGCGGCTTGTCGTAACCGTCAATGCGCATGGCGTTGTGATAGATGCCCTTAGGCAGCTTAGCGATTTCCGCCAGCATGGCCTTGTGGGAATGGGCCACCATGTATTCACCCAACTCGTCCAACTGCTCCAGGCCAAATTCATCCATCATTTCTACCAGACGGCGGCAGCCGATCTCGTTACAGGCCACCAGGGAATAGAGATCGCCCTCTACCTGAATAGGTTCGCGGACATTGGCACGGACGATTTCGAGAATAGCCTCGTCCATTACCCCATGCCGGGCTAGGGCCAGGATTGGCAGATACAGGCCCTCGTCATAGACCTGCCGGCCATCGGCGCCAAAGCCAATGCCGCCGATATCCACCACGTGAGTGGTCGAGGCGAACAGGCCCACGACCCGGCCCTGATGAAAAGTCGGCGTGACCATGGTAAAATCATGCAAATGGCCAGTGCCCAACCAGGGATCGTTGGTGACATAAACATCACCGGGGCTCATTGTTGCCGCCGGATACTTATTCAAGAAAAAGCCGACTGAGGCCGCCATGGCATTGACGTGGCCGGGGGTGCCGGTGACCGCCTGGGCTAGCATCCGGCCCTGGGTATCGAAAACCCCGGCGGAAAGATCGCCGGCCTCCCTGGCGGCGGTGGAAAAGGCCGTGCGGATCAGGGTTTGGGCCTGTTCTTCCACGATGGCGATCAGGCGGTTCCACATGATCTGGTTCTGGATTTCCGAAAGGGCGGAATTCTTGCTCATGCCATCTCTCCTGTCTAATCGGTCTGCTTGCGTCGAATGTCTATGTGCCCGGCGCCGTTGATGCTGGCCTCGAAATGGGCCGTAATTGCCGTCGTGGTCTGCGCCTCGGCGATCAAGGCGGGGCCCGGCGCCATCATGCCAGGCGACAGATCCGCACGCTGATAGACCGGGACCGTGACAAAATCCGTCTGGTCCGCATCGAACAGCCTGCGTTCTCCGCTAGCCGCGGCGGCCGCCTGCGTCACCACCTCCCCCAACGCAGGGGGATTGGATTGCAGGGTGGCGACGGACAGGGCCCAGGTCAATATTTCCACCTCCATGGATGGGATGACCCGGCCAAACAGCGCCTCATAGGCAAGATCAAAGGCTGCTTTCAGGACCACACCATCAGCGCTCGTCAAGCTACGGACAGGCAACTCGACCACGATTTCGTGGCCTTGGCCGATATAGCGCATATAGGCAATCCGGCGCTCTTCCAGTTTCGCACCCGGGGCGCCCGCGACGACAATATCATGGGCCTCTGCCTGCATCTCGGCGAACATCTTGTTCAGCCCCTCGGCCTCGAACGCGTCTAGGCGGGTATAGCGGCTACGCACCATTTCATAGGACACGGGCGCCGCCAGAAAACCGATAGCAGAGCCCACGCCGGCGCCTTGCGGGATTATGACCCGGTCCATACCCAGCTTTTCCGCCATGCGGCAGGCATGCAGGGGCGCCGCGCCGCCAAAAGCGATCAAGGTACGCTCGGCCAGCTCTTTGCCCTGTTCCACCGCATGCACACGGGCCGCGTTGGACATATTTTCTTCCACCATCTCGGATACCGCGAAGGCCGCCAGGGGGCCATCCAGGTTCAAATTCTGGGCGATTGCCTTGTCCAAAGCCGCCACCGCCAAGTCCGGCGATATTTGTACCGAACCACCAGCAAAACCCTCGGGCGCGATGCGGCCCAGGACCACATCCGCATCCGTGACCGTGGCACCGGCACCACCCTGGCCGTAACAGGCCGGCCCCGGTTCAGCGCCGGCGCTTTCCGGCCCCACTTGAATGCGGCCCATGGTGTCGATCTGGGCGATGGAGCCACCCCCGGCTCCGATCTCCACCATCTCGATCACCGGAATGCGCAAGGGCAGGCCGCTGCCCTTGGTGAAACGGTATTGCCGGTCCACTTCGAAGGTGCGGGAGGTCTGCGGCCGGCCATCATCGATCAAACAGATCTTCGCCGTGGTGCCGCCCATGTCATAGGATAGAACCTTGTCCAGGCCGCATTCCAGCGCAATGCGCCCGGCTAAGATCGCACCGCCCGCGGGCCCGGATTCGACCAACCGGATGGGATGCCGCCGGGCCGTTTCGATGGTCGTCAGGCCGCCGCCGGAAGTCATCATGAACAACGGGCATTGCGTGCCCTCGGCCCGCAGCCGGGTATCCAGATCGGCCAGATACGAGGCCATCAAGGGCTGCACATAGGCATTGGCCGAGGCCGTCGACATGCGTTCGTATTCGCGAATTTCCGGGCAAACCTCACTGGATAGGGTCAGCCACAAATCGGGTATCTCGGCGCGCAGAATATCTGCGATACGGCGCTCGTGATCGGGATTGGCATAGGAATGTAGCAACGTGATGGCGGCGCTTTGCACGTCGTGTTGCCGCAATATTGGGATCAGGCCGTGGACATCGCTTTCTTCCAGCGCCAGCAATACCTTGCCCTGGGCGCTGCTCCGCTCGCGCACGGACAGGCGCAAATAGCGTGGCACCAAGGGCACCGGTTTTTCGATATTGATGTCATATTGATCGAAGCGGTGTTCATAACCCATTTCCACGGCATCACGGAAACCGTCCGTTACGATCAGGGCCGTGCGTGCGCCCTTGCGCTCGATCACCGTGTTGGTGGCCAGCGTCGTACCATGGACGATAAAATCTAGATCCCGGGCCATGATGCCGGCCGCGCCCAGCACCGCCTGGACCCCCGCAATCACGCCTTCTTCGGGTGCCTGGGTGGTGGTCAATACCTTGCGTGTGAACAATTTGCCGCTTAAGCCAAGGGCCAGATCGGTAAAGGTGCCGCCAATATCGACGGCCAAACGGGCGATTTTAGACATGCAATGACAACTCGATCAATATCTAGCGGGGAAAGTTCTCGGGCGTGAAGGCTTCGAATGTACGCCGTATTTCGTCCCCGTCCAGGCTTAAGGGCGCGATGATGTGGGTATGGATGCCAGTTTCACCGGCCCATCGGATGCGTTCGCGGCATTCATCCGCCGTACCGATAACGGCAATTTCATTGGCCAGGTCATAGGATATGGCGCCCATAGTTTTTTCCCGGTCCCGTGCCGCCCAACCTTCGGTGATGGTGGCCGCCACGTCCTCGTAGCCGGCCCAGGCCAGAAAGTTGTTATAGACGGGGGTGGCGTAGTAAGGCGCCATGCGAGCCCTGAAAGCCTCCACCGCCGCCTGTTTGTCATCGGTGACCAGGACCATATGGCGGTTGACGACCTCCACCTCCATGGGGTCCTTGCCGGCCCGTTCGGCCCCAATGTGGACATGTTCGATCATCTTCGGCAGGGCACCCTTGGGCCACAGGTTGAAGATCACCCCGTCGCCGACCTCCGCCGCCATTTCAATCATTTTGGGCCGCAGGGCGGCCAGATAGATCGGCACCTCTTGTTCAAGAGGCGGCTGGCGGTAACCCCTGGAATGGAGCGTGGAAAGCGCAAAATCGGACTTTTCCCCCGCTAACATGGAGCGGACCATGATCGTGGTTTCCTTAACCCGTGTCACGGGCTTTTGCAGCGGCACGCCGTGCCATTGGTCCATGATGGTCTGGGACGATGCGCCAAGGCCCAAGATCACCTGCCCGGGCATCAATTGGCCCAGGGTGTTCGCCGTCGCCGCCAGTACCGCCGGGGTGCGGCTATAGACAGGCACGACGGCGATGCCCAGACGCAATGTCGGGGCGTGCGCCGCCAAACCGGCCATCAAGGTCAATGAATCCGGCGGTCCAGAATCCGCCATCCAGCCATCATCGTAGCCATTTTCCTCGGCCCACCGCACCCGTTCGATGGACTCCGCGACGCTGGTGCCTGCGGGCAAGGTGACGGCAACGCGTTGACGTGGTGGCATGTGGTTTCCCCGGTTAGAAATTGCTTAGCGCAGTTTAGACCACCGCAGCTTCGCGGATTGGGCGGCGGTCTGCAATACGGTTGTAGCTGAAGGCAGATAAATCCAGACTGCGTGGGCCGCCATGGACTAGCCATTCCGCCACCGCACGGCCGGCTGCCGGCGATTGTTGAATACCATGACCGGAAAAGCCGTTGCAGAATAATATCCCGGAAACCTCCGTATGGGGCCCCAATATCGCGTTCTGATCGAAGGCATTGTAATCGTACAGCCCGGCCCAGGCCCGCGACAGCTTGACCGCCTCGAAGGCCGGAATGCGGTGGGCCAGGGTGGGCCAGACCACTCCCTCGAACAAGGAATATTCCAGTTCAAAATCGGATTGCGGCGGATCGTCCGCTTCCGGCGGCGAGACCAGGCCCAGATATTGCCGGCCCTCGGGCCGGGTACCGACGCCAGTGGGATCTATGGTCAAGGGCATTCCGCTCAGATCTTCGCGGCACTCAAAGACATAGGTCATGCGTTTGCGCGGCCCCACCGGCAGATCGATGTCGGCCGTGGCTGCCAGGGCCCCGGCCCGCCAGCCGGCCGCGTTGACCACCGTGGCGGCGGAAATGCGTTCGCCGTTGGCCAGACGGACCCCCGTGATGCCTTGGTCCCGATGTTCCAAAGCCGCCACCTCCGCCACCTGAAACGTCACGCCCAAGTCCCGCGCCTTGCGGCGAAAGCCATGCAACAGGGCATGGGGGTCGAGCCAGCCTTCGTTGCTAGGGCCAAAGGACCCCGCCGCGATGCCATCTACGTTCAACCAGGGAAACCGCCTGGCCAGTTCGTCGGGATCCAGCATGACGACCGTGGCGCCTTCGGCCAACTGTGCGGCATGGCTTGTCCGTAACGCATCTTCGCCCTGTTCCGAGGCCAGAAACAGATAGCCCTGTTCCCGGAGGCTTAAGGCCGGCCCCTCGCCGTCTACGGCCAGGGTCTGGTAGGCTGATTTCAAAAATGGAATAGAATAGGTCGCCATGCGGATATTTTCCGGCGTGGAAAATTGCTGGCGATAGCCGCCCCACGACAAGGTGGTCGAGGCGAACGCGTAACTAGGGTCACGCTCCAACAACAGTATTCTCCCCTGAAACGCGGGGTCGGCGGCCACGAAATAGGCAACCGCGCACCCCATCACGCCGCCACCCACGATTACAACTTCATATGATCCCGCCATTTGCGCAGAATAGCGCCAAGACCCGAGCCATGCCATGCTGTTAGCTGCAAACGATAATTTTGGAGACGATTGATGCCTGAAATCCGAGAAATTGCGACCGGCCTACAGTTCCCTGAAGGACCCATCGCCCTGCCTGACGGCGACGTCTTATTGGTTGAAATCGCCCGTGGCACCCTCTCGCGGGTTAGGCCCAATGGCCGGGTGGAGGTGGTGACGAAAACCGGCGGCGGGCCCAATGGCGCGGCCATGGGCCCCGACGGGGCCTGCTACATCTGCAACAACGGCGGCTTTCGCTGGCACATCAAGGGTGGTAAACATTTTCCCGGCTATCAGGATGAGAGCTATTCCGGCGGCCGCATCGAACGGGTGGATATGGCATCCGGCAGGGTCGATGTACTGTACACCGAATGTGACGGCCATCCTCTGCGCGGCCCCAATGATATCGTGTTCGACAAGGATGGAGGTTTTTGGTTCACTGATCACGGCAAGACCCGCCATCGGGACGAGGATCGCACCGGGGTTTATTACGCCAAAGCCGATGGCTCGTTTATCACCGAGGCCATATTCCCCGTCAACGGCCCCAACGGCATCGGCCTGTCGGGCGATGAAAAGACCCTCTACGTGGCCGAAACCCACGCCGGGCGCTGTTGGGCCTACAACATCGAGGGGCCCGGCCGAATTGCCCGCGGCCAGGGCGAGGCCCCTTGGGAACCGGGCAAATTGCTGTTCGGCGTACCCGACTACCGCTTCTTCGACAGTCTCGCCCTTGATGGCGCCGGCAATATTTGCATCGGCACCATCGTGCGCGGCGGCATCACCGTGGTTTCGCCCCAAGGTGGTGAAGTCGAACACGTAGCGACACCCATGGACATGTACGCCACCAATATCTGTTTCGGTGGCCCGGATCTGAGAACCGCATACATCACCCTGTCATCGACCGGCAAACTGGTCGCCATGGAATGGCCCCGGCCTGGGCTACCATTGAATTTTTTGAATAAATAGGGTGGTAGGCTATTTTTTATTGACTACACCCAAGGCAATCAGGCTTTCTGCTGTGGCGGTAATGGTTTCCTCCAGGGGGCGGGGTTGCCAGTTCAGGTCTTGGCGAATAGCGGCGTTGTCATAGTGTTTTTCCCGGCCCAGTTCGGGCACGATGCGGCCCACCGCCGAATCGAACAGGGCAACGATGCGCACCACCCAATTGGGAAGCTCGCGGGTGCGGACCGGGTAACCCCGGGGCCCGAATACCTGGTTCAACTGTACGGCGATTGAGACCAACATTCTGAATTCAGCGTCACAGATATAGCGCTTGCCGGAGGCCTCCGGGCTAGTCATCGCCGCCAGGTGGGCGGCGGCGACATCACGGACGTCGACCAGGCTAAAGCCCAGATTGGGACAGCCCGGCACCTCGCGGGCCAACAGCTTGCGCACCACTTCAATCGAAGCGCTGCCGTCGGGATCAATCAGCGGGCCGATGACCAGGCTGGGATTGATCGACACGAACTCCATTGCCTGTTCTGCCGGCAAATCAGCGATGAAATCCCGGGCCGCGCGTTCGGCCACGGTTTTACTGGAGGCATAGGCGCCAATCTTGGGGTTGACAACGCTCCAATCGGCCTCGGTAAATCTGGATTTGTCCCCATGGCCATAGCCGATCGCGGCGATGGAAGAGGTCATGACTACTCTCTGCACACCGGACCGCACTGCTGCGCCGAGCACTCGCAAGGTACCATCACGGGCAGGAGTGATGAGATCATCATGGTTCTTGGGCTCTAACAGAGGCATAGGCGAGGCTACGTGCATGACATATTGGCAGTCGGCCAGGGCCGCGTCCCAGCCCTCGTCTGCCGTCAGATCGGCTTCCGCGAAGCTGAGCGCCGTGACCTCCGTATGACCGGACAGGGCAGTGCGGATTTTCTTCCCCCGCGCCATATCCCGCAGGGTTCCCCGCACCGCATATCCCTGACCCAGCAGCGCGGCGATCACATGCAACGCGATATAGCCCGACGCCCCGGTTACCGCGACCTGCACGGGCGCAGTCATGGCCCCTATGCCCGCGCGGTATTCTGGTCGGTCAGGGCCGCGAGAATTTCATCCACGTGGCGTTCCGCCAGGGCGTTCAGTTCGTCATCGGTGCGGTCCTGGATCGGATGGGGCACCCAAATATAGGCGGGATCAAAACCCAACGCCTCTGACTGCACCGCCGCGGCCTCAACAAATTCCGTGGTGGCGACGCCAACCGTCGGAATACCCCGGCTTTCCAGGTTCGACATATCATGCGTACAGCACGATGTGCAGGAGCCTCAATCAGCCAGGCCTTCAACAACCACGTCAGCTTCCGCGACGATCGCCTGTTGGATCGCCATGGGCGCCGTGCGGGCGACCGTTGGCTTACGGTAGCGTTTGACCTTAATGCCGCGTGCCTCGATCAGGGCGGCAACGCGCTCCAAAAATACGTCACCGCGGGCCTTCGAAATATCCAGCACCCCGACGGTCAGGCCGTCCAGCGATAGAGGCCGGGCAAGGCGCGGTCGCTCAGACGTCTCCCGCTCTCCCGTAGGGTCCAAAAGTGCATCATTCAAGCTCATGTCTTCACCTCCTTTGTCACCGGCCGGCTGGATTCTGGTGTTCCCGGCGTCCAGCCCGCAATAATACCAGAAAATTTGCCCGCGCCGCCACCGGCCCGGACGATCATTAAACCATTGGGCAACAGCTTCGATACGGTCTTGCCGGCCATTTCGGGTTTCACGCCCTCGGCCATGCCACCCAGGCCCCGCAGGACGCTGTCCGCGGGTACTGCCATGCGCGCCATCAACTCCTTATGCACCCGCGCCTTATCCCAACGGCCTTCCATAAAGGTCCGTTCATGCTCGGGGCAGACCACCAAAAGGCAATCAGGGCCGGGAAATTTTTTCACATTGTCTACCGCACGCAGGCTAGCGGCCATGGTCTCTACCAATTCTTCCGGCGTCCGCGCCAGATCGTCGATCACGCCTTGCAAGCCATAGCCGGCGAAAACCGTTACCGCGTTGGCGCCCGCCGCCAAGCCCCGGTCGACTGTCAAGGGCGCCCAGGCCGAGCCTTCCTCGTCCTCGCAAAAGCAATAACTTATCTTGCCCGGGTTGCCCAGGGTAGCCCGGTCCACGCCCTGGGGCTTGCCGCCGCCAATGTTTCGCACGGCCAGTTGCACCGCCCGGCCAATGGTGTCATTGGCTCGGTTACCCTGGCCCAGGGCGTTGCCCCTTCCATTCATGCCAATTTGTCGGGCGATAGGGCCGTTGACGATGGCCACGGGACCGACAAAGCGCGTCGTCGCCAGAGTGCCGTGCAGGCAATAGTCCTCGTCCAGCACCGCCTCGATCGCGGCCAGAACCACGGGCAAATATTCGGGCCGGCAGCCAGCCATGACTGCGTTGATGGCAACTTTCTCCACGGTGCAAGCATCCAGGTTGGAGGGCATCAGGCCCAACACTTCATCCGCCGACCGCGTGGTACCGTCCAACATCGCCAGCACTCGCGTCTGGGTCGGCGGGATCACCGGCAAGCCATCGCTCCAGCCGCGTTCGTAACAAGCTTCGATGGGGTCTTCCTTGGCCCCAATTTGGACATGGCGGGAGACCATGGGAGTATCGTCGTGGCGAATTTTCAGCTCCGCCAGACGGTCCTGCTCCTGGTTCAGGGCGCCACAGCCAGGCTTAAACGCCGGCAGATCAGCGCCAAGATCGCCGATGCCAGTAAGACTTTCCCAGGCCGCGCGGTCCCAGCCATAGGTGCGATCAACCTCTCGACCGTCTTCGAAACGCACCAGGGTGGGCACGATTTCCACATCCAGCCGGTAAGAAGCATCCAGCAGGGTATCATCGGCAACGTCCGCGATGCCTTCAGGGAAGGCCGGATCGTCCTGGCTATAAACCATCAAGCTGCCCTGTTCCACAAGCTGTTGCAGTACCGGCGCGATCATGACGCAGGTCGGGCAATCCCGCTTGACGACAACTACCAATCCGTTCTCTTGCATTTTATGCATCCCGTCTGTGCCTAGTGGTGCGAACCAAACAGAAGAGTCCTTCGGCTTGGTGTCTAGCGCACCACTAATTCTCTAGAGCCTAGCGGTCTTTCGATCCTCACGGATGGGACCACTAGGGATCGCGTCCGCCCTGGTCTTCAATTTTCTCATGCATGCGGCGCATGCCCTTGAGCCAACGCTCTAGGTCGTTGGTTTTGTAGTTCATCCAGGTCTGGGCGATTTCGTCCGTGAGAATCAGAAAACGTTCCTCTTCCACCGCCGTGGCGACTTGTTCGGCGACCTCTTCAGGCTCCTTTATGGGGCCGGCGGCGGTGCGGGCAAAGGGCTTGTCCGTGTCCCCCAGCATTGGCGTCCGCACGCCCAGGGGCGCGAGAAGGGAAACCCTTATACCTTCATGATGGTGGGTGACGGCGAGATATTCGGCCAGGCCGACCACCGCGTGCTTAGACACGGTGTAGGGCAGATTGCCATGAGACATCAAAATTCCGGCCATGGAGGCAGTATGCAACAGATAGCCGCTGCCCCGCTCGACCATGCCAGGCAGCACCGCCCGCACGGCGTAAACATGGGCCATGAGGTTGACCCGCCACTGGTCTTCCCAGACCGACAGATCTGTATTCAAGATTTCCCGGCCAGAGTTAATGCCCGCATTGTTGAAGAATATATCGATGGGGCCATAGGTATCTTCGACCTGTTTGACTAGGGCGTTGATTTCACCCTCGTCGCCCACGTCGCAGCCGATGCCAAGGCCGCCAAATTCCGCCGCCACGGATTTCGCGCCATCGCCATTCAAATCCACCACAGCGACCTTGGCGCCGCGGGCCGCGAAGTTGCGCACACAAGCGGCGCCGATCCCCGAGGCGCCGCCGGTTACCACCGTTACCTTGTCCTGGAATTGCATTGCTCTGCTACTTTCGGCCGGACACGTAACGCACGCCCTCAGCCCCGATCTGTTCGGAATGGGGAATGTTGGCATCCAGGGAGAACGTGTCACCCGCCCCACAGGTGACCACCCGGTCTTCCAAGGTTACCGAGATTTTGCCCGACAGGATCAGGACAGAGGCGCCAAAATCATGCGTGTGGGTCGGCTCGCTATGGTTCGCCGCCGTCTCCTTGATGACGATATCGCCATAGCCGTTCTGCTTCAATTGCTCACGAAAGGTTTCTTCATCCATGTTCTTGTCCCCTATGATAAGATGTCATTCATCCATAGCCTACCAAGCTCTGATTGGGTGCACAAATCTTTGGCAGACATTTTGCATGGAGAATACGAGAATGGAATTTGGTATCAGCGTGCCGATCCGCGGCCCGCTGGCCAACGCGGCCAGCATCCGCACCCTGGCCGAAAAGGCCGAGGCGCTGGGCTATGACTATTTGACGGTGTCGGACCATATCGTGGTGCCGACCGAAATAGGCTCCACCTATCCCTATAGCGAGACCGGAGATTTCCCCTGGGCCGAGGGCGGTGACGTGGAATGTATGGAGCAATTCACCCTGCTATCCTGGCTGGTCGCCATTACTACCAAGATCCGGCTGTTGACCTCCGTTACCGTAATCCCCCACCGCGGCCCGCTGTTCATGGCCAAGTCCCTGGCTACCATGGATCAGCTGTCGGGCGGACGCATCACCTTTGGCTGCGGCGCCGGCTGGATGGCGGAGGAGTTCGCGGCCCTGGACCTGCCCCCCTACGCAGCGCGAGGCCAGGTAACCAACGAGTATCTTGAAGCCATCAAGGAAATCTGGACTAAGGACCGCCCGGTCTACAACGGCAAATTCGTGAAGTTCGACAAGATCGGCATGGATCCGAAGCCGGTGCAAAAGCCGCACCCGCCGATCTGGATCGGCGGTGAAAGCGCCCCTGCCCTGCGCCGCACCGTGGCTCTGGGCGATACCTGGTATCCCTTTGGTACCAACCCCAAATTTCCGATGGATACCTTGGCGTCCTATAGCGCCCGGGTGCAACGCCTGCGCTGCCTCGCGGAAGAGTCTGGCCGCGACCCCGACTCCATCGGCCTAGCTTATAACTGCGCCTATCATTCAGCCCAGGCCCAGGAACACCGGGACGGTGGCCGTCTGATCTGCACGGGCAGCCCCGAACAACGCGCCGAAGACATCCGCGCCTTTGCCGCCGCCGGTACTACGTCTATGATCGTCAACTTGACCGACAATGATCTGGGCGCCATGTTGGACCGCATAGAGGAATTCGCCAGCAACATCGTGCCCCTAGTAAATGGCTAAATTCGTGGGGATATGGTGCATTCGCAAGTACAATAGATAGGGCGAAGCAGCACGACCGAAATGGCGCGCTATCAAAGGCACAAATAATTATATGAATGATGCATCACCTTATACGCCGGCTAAAGTCTGGAAATGGGATAAGGCAAGCGGGGGACGCTTTGCCAATATCAACCGCCCCATTGCAGGCCCTACCCACGACAAGGAGCTGCCGGTCGGCGAACACCCCATGCAGTTGTACTCGCTGGGAACGCCCAACGGCGTGAAAGTCACGGTGCTGCTAGAAGAGCTGCTAGCCCTGGGCTTTATCGGCGCCGAGTACGATGCCTGGCTGATCAAAATCGGGGATGGCGCTCAATTTGGCAGCGGCTTTGTCAAGGCAAATCCGAATTCCAAGATACCGGCGCTCATGGATCACAGCACCGCACCCCCAACGCGGATTTTCGAATCGGGCGCCATTTTGTTGTACCTGGCGGAAAAATTTAGCGCCTTTCTGCCCAGTGATCCGAGCAAGCGGCCAGAGTGCCTTTCATGGTTGTTCTGGCAAATGGGAAGCGCACCTTATCTGGGTGGGGGATTTGGCCATTTTTACGCTTATGCCCCGGTCAAGATCGAATACCCCATTGACCGTTTCGCGATGGAAGTAAAACGCCAGCTGGATGTGCTCGATCGTCACCTGGCGGACAATCGGTATATGTGCGGTGATGATTATACCATTGCCGACATCGCCATCTGGCCGTGGTATGGCGCGGTGGTCTTAAACAATGTCTATGATGCAGCCGAATTTCTGGATGCAGCATCCTATAAGCATCTGGGCCGATGGACGTCGGAAATTAGCACGCGGGACGCCGTACGGCGCGGGCGGATGGTCAACAAGATACGGGGGCCGCTTGAAGAGCAACTCCGTGAACGCCATGACGCCAGCGACTTCGACACCAAAACCCAAGACAAAATTGAAGCACAGGCTGGCGGGGACTGAATTTGTCAGTTAAGACTGCGAGGGCGGCCGGGCATTCCTGCGCCGCCACCCAGTGGAGCCGCGCGCCTTTGAAGCACTAGAGCTATTCCGAACTAATGAGTATCGCGAAGCGATACTAAGTCATTGGAACAATACTCTAATTCTAAAGATCTGAGAATTTTCAGAATGAAAATGCTCTGGCGTGAACGAAAAGGCGAGTTCTGTTTCGATAAATATTGAAACGGGACTAGTGGTTCCACCACGGCATATCGGTGAACGACCGCATATCCATTTCATGGGTCCAGGTTGATCGGTGTTGCTGGGATAGATGAAAATAGGTGTCCGCAATCTTCGCGGGTAGCATGAGCCCGTCATGGTCCATGCCGCGGGTTTCCCGCAGCTGTTGAAACCGTTCCGGTCCAAGCATTTTGCCCAGGGTATCAGGCGCATCGACGGAGCCATCGATAATGATATGCGCGACATGAATGCCCCTGGGCCCAAATTCCGCATTGAGGCTCTGACATAGCATGCGCCGCCCACCCATGGCAGCGGCATGAGAATGCTGCCCCTTGTTGCCACGCATAGCCGCCGTAGCCGAGGTAACTAAAATCGTTCCGCCACCGCGTTCTTCCATCAGCGGGCACACGACCGAGGCAATGCGAAACAATGCGAACGTTGTCATGCGCCAACCCATTTCAAATGTCTTGTAGGTGGTGTCCTTTAGCGACCGGTCACCAACTTGGGCGCCCAAATTGAAAACCACGACCTCGATCGGACCAATATCAGCTTCCACTGCGGCCACACGTTCTTCGATGGTGTCGGCTTTAACGGCATTTAATAAGAATCCTGACGCCGAGCCGCCTTCGCTCTCGATATCTGCCACCAACCTGTTCAGGCCGTCTGTGTCGGTACGCCGGCATAGGACGGCATGATAGCCGCCTTGGGCAAAGCGCTTGCCCACATTACCGCCGATACCGGCGCCGGCGCCAATGACTAAACAGACAGGTTTCATGGTTCAATATTCCCAATGGTTTTCGAGGCTGGCAAATTCTAGCACAATGTTTTTTGAATTCGCTAAGAACTCAAATTTTTTCACGCCCCATCGTTGCAGCGCAAGGGTGCGCTTGTCGAGCCTCGGAACCTGACCGGCGAAGTCTCGTGTCGTTAAGATGAGGCGCCGGGCTATTGGCGTCGGCCGGTGGATTGTGCCAATCTTGGCGCTAAACGCATTTTCCCACCACTGCGGCTCAGAGGAGACAGGCCCATGTCCGATAACGTGACTGATTTCACTTTCCTGCAAGGCGTCAAGGTAATCGATTTTACTCAGTTCGAGGCCGGTCCCTCCTGCACCGAGTCCCTCGCCTGGCTTGGCGCGGACGTGGTAAAAATCGAAAATCCAACTAGGGGCGATCCCGGTCGCCGTCTGCAGCCCAATAAACCAGACACTGATCCGTATTATTTCCACATGTTCAACGCCAATAAAAAATCGGTCACCCTTAACCTGAAAACGGCTGAGGGCCTGGGTCTGGCCAAGGACATGATCCGCGAGGCGGACGTGATGATGGAGAACTTCGCCCCCGGCGCGATTGAGCGGCTGGGCCTGTCCTACGACGTGGTGAAGGCGATCAACCCGGGCATAATCTATGCCCAGGTCAAGGGTTTCGGCGAAGGTAGCCCGTACGAAACGAACCTTTCCTTCGACATGATCGCCCAGGCCTGCGGCGGCACCTTCAGCGTGACCGGTGAAATGGATGGCCCGCCGACCCGGCCCGGCGTCACCATAGGGGATACCGGTACCGGCATGTTGATGGCCATCACCATCCTGGGCGCCCTGTACAAGCGGCGGGAGACCGGCGAGGGCCACCGCCTGCAAGTCGCGATGCAGGATGCTATGCTGCACTACATGCGCGTCAACTTTGCGACCCAGGGCCGGACCGGCAAGGCGGCCCTTCGGGGCGGCAGCAAAGTACCGGGCGTGACCAATGCGCCAATGGGCCTGTATCCCTGCGCGCCGGGCGGGCCGAATGATTACGTCTACATCATGACCAGCCGAGCAAACCCGGAGCATTGGGATCGACTTCTAGGGGTGATCGGGCGGGAGGATCTGATCGGCGATACCCGGTATCTAACCCCCGCCGACCGCGTGGCCCTGCAAGAGGACGTGGACGAGGTGATCGCCGCCTGGACCCGTGGCCAATCCAAATTCGATGCGATGCAAAAGGTGGGCGAGGCGGGGATTCCCGCCGGGGCCGTGCTCGATACCGACGAGTTGAACAACGACGTCACGTTCGAGCAGCGCGGGGTCATGCAGACCATGGTTCATCCGGAGCATCGCCCCTTCAAGATGCCGGGCTGGCCGGTGAGGGTAGACGGCAAGGCCACGCGCCTGAAGGCCTCACCAATGTTGGGGGAACATACCGATCAGGTGATCAGCGACTGGCTGGGCCTGAACGGCGCCGCGATTGCCGCATTGAAGACGGAAGGTGCGGCCGGCTAACCGCTTATGGCGTGGATGCGGCAACTTTCCAAAGGCCCCAATTTTGCCGTGACATGGGATAAAATTGCGCGACCGATCGAAACATTAATGCGAGGAGGCAGGGCATGGCGACGTTGATTACCGGAGGCGCGGGGTTTGTCGGGTTGGAGGTGGCCCGGCAGTTGCTGGATGAGGGCAAAACCGACGTCACCGTATTCAGCCGCAACCCCTCGCCAGGGCGCCTGGGGAGTTTAGCTGGTCGGGTCAATGCCGTCGCCGGTGACGTCGGTAATTTCTCCCACGTACTGGACGTGGTCAAGGCCGCGCGGCCGGAGGTGATTTATCATCTGGGCGCCATGTTGTCCGTGCCATCGGATGCGGACCCGGCCAGTGCCATCCAAACCAACGCCATGGGCACCTTCTATGTACTGGAGGCGGCACGGCTGTTCGATGTGCGTCAGGTGATATTTTCCAGTTCGATCGGCAGTTACGGCTACGATATCGAGGGCGGTATTCTGACCGATACGACCCTGCAGCGCCCGTTAATGTTCTACGGCGCAACCAAGGCCTTTGGTGAACATATGGGCCTAGTCTTCAAGCGCAAGTACGGTTTGGACTTTCGCGGCATCCGCTATCCTTCCGTGATCGGGCCGGGGGTCACGACGCCGGGCATGGTGCAATAT
>CAUZBE010000015.1:0-17605 GCA_963577885.1 Alphaproteobacteria bacterium | reverse complement strand
ACCTTTGGGGTGATGGGAGTGATCAACATGGCCCACGGCGAGATGGTCATGCTGGGCGCCTATACGACCCACGTGGTCCAAGTTATGGTGCAAACATATTTGCCAGCCGCCTTCGCGCATTCCCTATTACTGGCGATTCCCTGCGCCTTCCTGGTCGCCGGCCTGTTCGGCGTATTTTTAGAACGGAGCGTGATCCGGTTTCTTTATGGCCGGCCGCTTGAGACCCTGCTGGCGACCTGGGGCCTGAGCCTGATGTTGCAGCAATTCGTCCGCTCGGTCTTTGGACCAACCAACCGGGAAGTGATCGCGCCATCCTGGATGAGCGGCTCCATCGAAATCACCGGCGGCCTGGTCCTGACCAACAACCGCATCTGGATTATCGTTTTCGCCGCGCTGGTCTTTCTGCTGCTGACCCTGCTGATCCGCTACACGGATTTCGGTTTGCGCATGCGGGCGGTGACCCAGAACCGGGCCATGGCCAACGCGGTGGGCATTCGTTCCAACTGGATCGATGCCATGACGTTCGGCCTGGGCTCGGGCGTGGCCGGATTGGCGGGTGTCGCCTTAAGCCAGATCGACAATGTCAGTCCCAACCTGGGCCAGGGTTACATCATCGATAGTTTCCTGGTGGTGGTTTTTGGCGGCGTCGGGAATTTGTGGGGCACCCTCGTTGGCGCGCTGTCCTTGGGCCTGGCGAACAAGTTTCTGGAACCCTATGCGGGCGCGGTGCTGGGCAAGATCCTGATCCTGGTTCTGGTTATCCTGTTTATCCAAAAACGGCCCCGGGGCCTGTTCGCCCTAAAAGGCCGCGCGGCGGAGGAATAGGGGGATGAAATTAGGCGCCCGCACCTGGATCTTCACCGCCCTGTTGGCCGGTATCACGATCATCGTGCCGATCCTCAACCTTGCCCTGCCCCCGGACTCGCCCCTGCATGTGCCCACCTATGCGGTCAGCCTATTTGGCAAGTATCTATCATTTGCCTTATTGGCCCTGTCGGTCGATTTGATCTGGGGCTTTTGCGGTATTCTCAGCCTTGGCCATGGCGCCTTCTTTGCCCTGGGCGGCTATGCCATGGGCATGTATCTGATGCGCCAGATCGGCGATCGGGGGGTCTATGGCCATGCCGAGCTGCCGGACTTCATGGTCTTTCTGAATTGGCAGGAGCTACCCTGGTACTGGCTTGGATTTGACAACTTTTTCTTCGCCATGGTTATGGTGATGCTGGCGCCGGGCGCCCTCGCCTTCCTGTTTGGCTGGTTCGCCTTTCGCGCCCGGGTTAGTGGCGTCTACTTCTCCATCATCACCCAGACCATGACCTTTGCCCTGATGCTAGCCTTCTTCCGCAACGACATGGGATTTGGCGGCAACAACGGCCTGACCGACTTCAAAGAGCTTCTAGGCTTTGACTTACATAGCCAAGGCACCCGCGTCGCCCTGTTCATGGCCAGCGGCATCACTTTGCTGGCCGGTTTTGTTCTGTGCCGGATGATCGTGGCATCAAAGCTGGGCAAGATCCTGGTGGGCATTCGCGATGCGGAAACCCGCACGCGTTTTTTGGGCTATCGGGTCGAACATTACAAATTGTTCGTCTTCACCGTTTCCGCCATGATGGCGGGGATCGCCGGTGCCCTATACGTGCCACAGGTCGGGATCATAAATCCCGGCGAATTCGCGCCCGGCAACTCCATCGAAATCGTTGTCTGGGTGGCCCTGGGTGGGCGCGGCACCTTGATCGGCGCGATCATGGGCGCGGTCCTGGTCAACTTGGCGAAAAGTTATCTGACCGCCGCCTTCCCCGAGATCTGGCTGTTCGCCCTGGGCGGCCTGTTCGTCGCCGTGACGCTGTTCCTGCCCAAAGGCATCGCCGGCAGCATTTCGATGCCCCGCTTGATAGGAGCCCGCGGCCGGCCATGAGCGAAGTTCTGTATCTGGATGGCATCTCGGTCAGTTTCGGCGGCTTCAAGGCCTTGAATGATTTAAGCCTGGTTGTGGAGAGCGGTGAGATGCGGGCGATCATCGGGCCCAACGGCGCCGGCAAGACTACCATGATGGACATCATCACCGGCCGCACCCGCCCGGACAAGGGGATTGCCCTGTTCCGTGGCGATATCGACCTGACCCGCATGGATGAGGCCGAGATCGCCAATTTGGGTATCGGCCGCAAGTTTCAAAAACCGACCGTGTTCGAAAGTCATAGTGTCGAAGACAATCTGCAACTGGCGCAAAAGGCCCCGCGTAGCCCCTTCGCTACCCTATGCGCCAGACTATCCAGCGCCCAGCAGGATGCAATCGACAAAACCCTGGTGACCATCGCCCTGTCGGATGACCGCCGGCGCCTGGCCGGCGAATTATCGCACGGGCAAAAGCAATGGCTGGAGATTGGCATGCTGTTGATGCAACAGCCCGAATTGCTATTGGTAGACGAACCGGTGGCAGGCATGACCGATGCGGAAACGGAACAAACCGCCGATCTTTTACGCCAGATCGCGTTGACCCGGACCGTGGTCGTGGTCGAACATGACATGGAATTCATCCGCGCCCTGGACACCAAGGTCACGGTCCTGCACGAAGGTTCGGTGCTGTCCGAGGGGCCGTTGGAGGTAGTGCAAAACGACCCCCGGGTCATCGAAGTCTATCTGGGCCGCTAAGCCATGCTGCAGGTAGACAACATTGATCTTTTTTATGGCGCCTCCCAAGCCTTGCGCGGTGTCTCGCTGGAGGCCCGGCCCGGCGCGGTAACCTGTGTGCTGGGACGCAACGGTGTTGGCAAAACCTCGCTATTACGGGCCATCGTTGGTCAGCAAGCCATTCAAGGCGGCAGCATCAGTTGGGATGGCCGCGATATCTCCAAAACGGCCAGCCATGCCAGGGCCCGCGCCGGCATCGCCTATGTCCCCCAGGGGCGGGAGATTTTCCCGTTCCTAACCGTGGACGAAAACCTGCGCTCTGGTTTTGCCGCCCTGCCGCGGGCCGAGCGACGCTTACCGCCCGAAACCTTTAAATTATTCCCGGTGCTAAAGGATATGCTAGGGCGCCGGGGCGGTGATCTATCAGGCGGTCAGCAACAACAATTGGCCATCGCACGCGCCCTGGCCATGCAGCCACGCCTGCTGGTGCTGGACGAACCGACCGAGGGGATCCAGCCTTCAATCATCAAGGATATTCAGCGTATCATCGCCCTATTGCGTGACCGCGGCGATATGGCCATTGTTCTGGTGGAGCAATATTTTGAGTTCGCCCGCGACCTTGCCGACAGCTACATCGTCATGGAGCGGGGCGAAGTCGTACTATCCGGCCAGCGATCGGAAATGGTGGAAAAAGATGTACGCCGCTACCTCACGGTCTGAACCGCCTATTCCCGCGCAACCACAGCAGCGGCTACAACGCTTGCAAGGTGCTGCCAGGGTCGGCTTTGCAGGTCCGGTGGCCCGGCTGACCGAGCTTTATCAAGCCAACCCCTGCCGTATCCTCCTGCCGCGCCGGCCCGGCGGCGGGGTCGAGGCGGTGTTGTTGAACACCGCCGGAGGCATTACCGATGGCGACCGCCTGGACTACACTATTACCGCGCGGCGCGGTGCCCAGGTCACGGCCACCACCCAGGCAGCGGAAAAAGTCTATCGCTCCCGCGGCGGCGACAGCCATGTTCGCTGCCACTTGGCGCTGAGCGGCGGGGCCATTCTGGACTGGCTGCCCCAGGAGACCATTTTATTCGAGGGTGGCGCCCTGGCCCGGCAAACCCAGATCGAAATGGATGGTGGCAGCCGCTTGCTGGCCATGGACTGGCTGTTGCTGGGGCGCCTGGCCAGCGGCGAGCGGCTGCATCACGCCGCCATCCGCGACCGCTGGCGCCTGCGCCGGGACGGACGGCTGATCTGGGCCGACGATTTCCGCCTGCGGGGTGATATTGAAAGCCTGCTCCAGCGCTCCTCGTTGTTGGCCGGGGCCCGCGCCTTGGCCACCTTGATCTATGCCGCACCCGATGCAGACCGGCATCTCGATGCCGCCAAGAACCTGTTGCGGGAAACCCATGGTCGCGCCGGAGCCAGCGAACGGCCGGGCCTGTTGATTTGCCGATTTCTGGCCCCGGATGGCCTGACCCTGCGGCGCGACGTGGAGGCGTTCCTATCGCCCTTCCGCGCCGCCATCCATGGCCGGCCTAGCCCCCTGCCGCGCGTCTGGGCCTGCTGATAAAGAATATTAAGGAGGAATCGTATGTATCTGACACCACGAGAAAAAGACAAGCTGATGGTCGCGACCGCGGCAATGGTGGCCCGCAACCGCCTGGCCCGGGGGGTACTGCTGAACTATCCCGAGGCCATCGCCCTGATCACCGATTTCGTGGTCGAGGGCGCCCGCGATGGACGCACCGTGGCCGACCTGATGGCGGCGGGAGCCGAAGTCATCAGCCGCGACAAGGTGATGGAAGGCGTCCCGGAAATGCTGCCCGATGTTCAGGTCGAGGCGACCTTCCCCGACGGCACCAAACTGGTCACCGTCCATCACCCTATACGTTAAGGTAAAACATTATGATACCAGGTGAACTACTTATAAAAAAAGGTAACATTAATCTAAATGTATCTCAAGACGTCATAACCTTGACCATCGCCAATACCGGCGACAGGCCGGTGCAAGTGGGCAGTCATTACCATTTTTATGAAGCCAACAGCGCCCTGGATTTTGACCGGGAAGCGGCACGGGGCCGGCGTTTGGATATTCCCGCCGGCACCGCCATCCGGTTCGAGCCGGGCCAGCGCCGCGAGGTGCCATTAGTGCCCTATAGGGGGAACCGCGAGGTCTATGGTTTTAATGGCGCCGTGATGGGCGCTCTGGACGGGGAGGGTTAGAGCATGGCCGCGATCATGAACCGGGCCGACTACGCACATATGTACGGCCCCACCGTAGGCGACAAGGTCCGCCTGGCCGATACGGATCTATTTATCGAGGTTGAGCGGGACCACACCACGTATGGCGAGGAGGTAAAATTCGGCGGCGGCAAGGTGATCCGTGACGGCATGGGCCAATCACAACTGGGCCGGGGCCAGGGCGCGGTGGATACGGTTATCACCAACGCCCTAATCCTGGACCATTGGGGCGTGGTCAAGGCCGACATCGGCGTCACCGATGGCCGCATCAGCGGCATCGGCAAGGCGGGCAATCCCGATATTCAACCCGGCGTCGACATTATCATCGGCCCCTCGACCGAGGCCATCGCGGGCGAAGGCAAGATCATCACCGCCGGCGGCCTGGACGTCCATATCCATTTCATCTGCCCGCAGCAGATTGAAGAGGCGCTATATTCCGGCATTACCACCATGATGGGCGGTGGCACCGGCCCCGCCACGGGCACCAACGCCACCACCTGTACGCCGGGGCCGTGGCATCTGCAGCGCATGTTGCAGGCGGCCGATGGCTTTCCCATGAACCTGGGCTTTTTCGGCAAGGGCAACGCCTCACTGCCCAGGCCCCTGGTGGAACAGGTCGAAGCCGGCGCCTGCGGCCTTAAACTGCACGAGGATTGGGGCACCACGCCGGCGGCGATCGATTGCTGTTTGTCGGTAGCGGACGAGATGGACGTACAGGTGATGATCCATACCGACACCTTGAACGAAAGCGGCTTCGTAGAGAACACCGTCAAGGCTTTCAAGGGCCGTACCATTCATGCCTTCCACACGGAAGGCGCCGGCGGCGGCCATGCCCCCGACATCATCAAGGTCTGTGGCGAGGCCAACGTGATCCCCTCGTCCACCAATCCAACCCGTCCTTACACCCGCAACACAGTCGATGAGCATCTGGACATGCTGATGGTCTGCCACCATCTGGACCCCAACATCGCCGAGGATGTGGCATTCGCCGAAAGCCGCATTCGCAAGGAGACCATCGCAGCGGAAGACATCCTGCACGATCTGGGCGCCTTTTCCATTATCGCCTCGGACAGTCAGGCCATGGGCCGGGTCGGCGAGGTTATTATCCGGACCTGGCAGACTGCCGACAAGATGAAAAAGCAATTCGGTGCCCTGGCAGGCGAGATGGGCGACAACGATAATCTGCGCGCCCGGCGTTACGTGGCAAAATACACCATAAATCCGGCCATCGCCCAGGGCATAGCCGCGCACGTGGGTTCGGTCGAGGTGGGCAAGCTGGCGGATCTGTGCCTGTGGTCGCCTGCCTTCTTTGGCGTCAAGCCGGACATAGTTTTGAAAATGGGCACCATCGCGGCGGCACAAATGGGCGACCCCAATGCATCCATCCCAACGCCGCAGCCGCAATATATGCGGCCCATGTTCGCGGCCTTTGGCGGCGCCCAGACGGCCTCGTCGGTGACCTTTGCCAGCCAGGCCAGCATCGATATGGGCATCGGCGGGAGTTATGGCCTGGCCAAACCCCTGCTGGCGGTGGGCAACACCCGTGGTGGTATTGGCAAGGGGGCCATGATCCTGAATGACCATATGCCCAAGATAGACGTCGACCCGGAAACTTATGAAGTCCGCGCCGACGGCAGGCTACTGACCTGCGAGCCGGCGGAGGTTCTGGCCATGGCGCAGCGCTACTTCCTGTATTGAGAAAGGGAAATCCGGATGCAACGCGCGATCGCCCATTTTAACGCCGCGGGCTGGCCTTCGGAGCAGGCCACCGACGGCGTGACCCTGGCTTTTGACGAACGCCACCGCCGGCGCATTCGCCTGCGTACGGACAAGGGCGAGGAGATTCTGCTGGATTTGCCAAAAGCCAAGGCCATGGCCCATGGCGACGGCCTGCGCACCAGCGATGGCAGCTGGCTGGCGGTCCGGGCCGCGCCTGAACCGCTGCTGGAAATTCGTTGTGCCACCCCTGTCGCCCTGCAGCGGATGGCCTGGCATTTGGGCAACCGCCACCTGCCCACGGATATCGCGGCGGATCGCCTGCGCATTCGCCCCGATCACGTGATAGAGGCCATGGCGCGGGCCATGGGCGCCCATGTTGAGGCCATCACCGCGCCGTTTCAGCCCGAAGGCGGCGCCTATGACGAACAAGGCGGTGGCCATAGCCATGAACATGGTCATTGAGCCCTTGCATCTGTTGCGGCTGCAAAGCTGGTTGTCGCCCGGCTTCCCCATCGGCGCCTTCAGTTATTCCCATGGCCTGGAATATGCGGTGGAAGCCGGCTTGGTCCATGACCGGGATAGCCTAATCGATTGGTTGGAGGCGGATTTGCGCCATGGCAACGGCCGCAACGATGCAATCTTTCTGGCCACGGCACTGTCCATGGAGGACACAGCCTTCTTGGAAACCGCGGAACTGGCGGCGGTATCCTTCGCCAGCCGGGAACTGGCCCTGGAAGGCCTGTCCCAAGGAGCGGCCTTTCTGCTGACCATGATGCGTACCTGGCCCCATGACGCCCTGACGGCGCGGCAGGAATTGTTGTCCCAAGCCGCCATCGCGCCCACCCTGGCCATCGCCACAGCCATGGCCTGCACCGCCCACGGTATAGAGCCCAACACCACGCTGCATCTGTACCTCCAGGCCTGGTCGGCCAATTTGATAAACGCCACCGTGCGGCTGGTGCCCTTGGGCCAGACCGACGGACAATTGGCCCAGGCGGCCTTGGAAGGCGCCGTGATCGCCACCGCGCAGGAGGCCGGCGCGGCAAGCCTAGATGATCTCGGTTCCGCTGCCATGATGGTGGATTGGGCCAGTATGCAACATGAAAACCAATATACGAGGTTGTTTCGATCATGAACCCAATAACAGATCTATCGCCCCATCATGGACCGCTCCGCGTAGGTGTCGGTGGCCCCGTCGGCTCCGGCAAGACGGCATTGTTAGAAGCATTGTGCCGGCGCATGCGGGACGAGCGGGATATCATCGTCATCACCAACGATATCTACACAAAAGAAGATCAGGAAATTCTCACCCGCTCTGGCGCCTTGCCTGCGGCGCGAATCATAGGCGTTGAAACCGGTGGTTGTCCCCATACTGCGATCCGCGAGGATGCCTCGATTAATCTCGCGGCGGTGGCGCAGATGAGCCAGGCTTTCCCAAACGCGGAAATCTGTCTGATCGAATCCGGTGGCGATAATCTGGCGGCGACCTTCAGCCCGGAGTTAGCCGACCTGACAATCTATGTCATCGATGTCGCGGCGGGAGAGAAAATTCCCCGCAAGGGCGGCCCCGGCATTACCCGCTCGGACCTGCTAATCATTAACAAGATTGACCTGGCTCCCATGGTGGGCGCCGACTTGGAGGTTATGCGCCGCGACAGCGAACGCATGCGCGGCGGCCGTCCCTTTGTTTTCACCAACCTGAAAACTCACCAAGGTTTGGAAGTGGTGGTGGACTTCATTACCGCCTCGGGCGGCCTTGAACCGGTTATGCCGAAGGCTGCTGGCCGGTAATCAGGGCCTCCCGATCCTTGATGCCATCGACCAGGTGCCACACGCAAACCCGGACTCGTTCAGTAGTTTTCAATTCTGGATGAGTTAGCACCCAAGCCGGCATGGACTGGCACAGCCGGCCTGGCGGTACCCGCATCAAGGCCGGCTCCCGATCAGCGATGAAACAGGACACGATTGCCATGCCTAGTTCAACCTTGGCCGCCCCGAACTGGAGCAGCATATCAGGAATATGCCCGCAGGCCGGACAGCGTGGATATCGCTTTTCCTGATCCACTTGGGGATTTCCTCCAAATCCCCCCACCCGATCCACCGGGCTGTGGGCGTATCACCTGTGGCCCCCCGCATGGCGTATACCGCATCCGCCGTGTCGGGCAGGGTCCGTCGCAAAGCACTAGGCGGCCTGATGCCAAAGGCCAAGGCATTGGCCGTACTTGAAGGCAATCTTACCGATAGCCCCGATTTGGATACGATGAGCGCCGCCGCCGACCGGCAATACATATTGCAAATTAGCCGCTACAATAACCTGGATACCGACGCACGCGAGCAAGACCTGAAGCGCATCATGCAATCTGTCAAACCCCGTCCCAACCGCTTTCTCGATGAGTCTTTCATTGCCGTCAACCGCTCCATGGGCATGCCCCCGCCCGACGAGGTCGTTATACTATTTTCTGCATCTGCAAAACAGGCGGGTCGCTTTCGCAAGGACGACCCGGACATCCTCAAGAAGGTCGGCGCCCTCAATAAGGCACACCCGGATGATTACATCTACTACATGGGGAGAACCACCGGTTAGGCTTGTGCGAAAGGTTGAGACGAAAGGCATCGTAGTAGCCTTCCGCCGGTATTTTCCGGCAGCCACGCGTCATTGCTCTTGCCCTTTCGTAATCCATGTCTAAATTGGCCCTGGGAACACAAGGGCGGGACCATGAACAAGATACAGAACCTGAAACTGGCGGAAACCCTAGCGGCGGAACGCCAGGCGGCTCAGGCGAGGCGGCCCAGCCGGGCCGAGGCGGAAGAGGCCGTCCGCACCTTGATCCGCTGGACCGGCGATGATCCCGATCGGGAGGGTCTGAACGGCACGCCGGAGCGGGTGGCCCGCGCCTATGAGGAATATTTCGCCGGTTATCACGATGACCCGGTAGGAATTCTGCAACGTACCTTCGAAGAGGTCGAAGGTTATGATGAAATCGTCTTGCTGCGCGATATCCGTTTCGAAAGTCATTGCGAACATCACATGGCGCCAATCCTGGGCCGGGCCCATATTGCCTATTTGCCCAACCGCCGAGTTATCGGCATTTCAAAGCTGGCGCGGCTGGTGGAAGTCTATGCCAAACGCCTGCAAATTCAGGAGAAGATGACGGCGCAGATCGCCAATACCATTCAGGAGGTATTGCAGCCCCTGGGCGTCGCCGTGATGATCGAGGCCTCGCACCAATGCATGACCACACGCGGCGTACACAAACCGGGCGCCGCCCTGGCGACCTCGCGAATGCTGGGCGTATTCCGTGAAAATGCCGCCACCCGCCGCGAATTTCTAGCCATGATCCGCAGCAGCGGCAATCTCGACGACTGATACCAAGCCACGCTCCAAAATGGCTGGTCAAATAATTTTCTGGTTTCCTCAATATACGGCATTTATACGATATAGAAGCTGAGTGTATTCTTTCATCTCTAACAATCAGAAAGAGATCACATCATGAGAAAACTCGTCGATAATGTCAAAATGTAGCTGCCCTTATGCTGGAAAATAGGTCCTTCGACACTATTCTCGACGGCCTCTACACTGGCGGTTCTTTGCCGCTCACAAACGCACGTTCCAATGGGATGGCACAAAACCTGGCACCGGGCTTTCGAAGGTGTAGAGCCTGGTATCCAATAAATTACCTAAATAAGCGGTCCGCCGATCAGGCCCGCCGAAGGCGATGGACGAGATGCTCTTCATGACCTCCGTCTGGATACTATCGAGATGTTCCCGGCCCATTTCACTGGCCAGAAAGGCCTTTTCTACAACGGCCAATTGCTCCGCGTCGTTTTCCTCGACCACAACGGTCTGTTCACGGTCGGCGGTGACCCGGACCACCCGGTTGGAAACCACCGACGTCATCCAGAACGCGCCTTCTTCGTCAAAGGCCAAGCCGTCGGGATAGGTGCCGGCGCCGTATTCCACGAAGGTCTCGCGCGGGCCCAAACTGTTATCGTCCTTGATGCGGTAGCGCGAGGTACGCCGGGCCATGGTCTCGTTCACGTACAGCCAATCGCCGGAGGGATCGACGATCGCCTCGTTAGTGTATCCGATGTTATCCGCCACGATGCGGGCGCCAGCCCCGTCCATCAGAATAATGAAGCCATCAGCGACATCCGCGCGATAGGCCAGGGCGCGGGGGTCATGACGGGTGGAGGTGGTGATCCAGATGCGGTCCTTTTGATCAACGCCAACGAAATTCGCCGGCGGCAGGGCCTGGCCATCCAGTTCCACCAACAGCGGAGAGACACTGCCATCCTGCGACAGTCGCCAGACACCGCCGCCATCACCGTGCAGATCTGCCAGCAGAAAATCGCCCGCGCCGGTCAGGGCAAAGCCATTTGTCGCCACCGGCGGTAGATTGTTACTCCGTTGACCCAGAATATCTCGGCGTCCGCCAGCCGTATCGATTACACTGACGCCGCCCTCCCAATGGGATGTGATGACTGTGCCGTCGGCTAGGCACAACACGCATTCGGGCCGGGTCAGGCCGGCGCCATAAAAATTAAGATCGCCGGGTTTCAATTGGAAAGTATCCGCACGCATTTTCTATCTTCCTCCCTCTGTGCCCGGCTATTATAGCCCTCCGGCCAGGCCGGCCCAGCTCTGATGTTTCGGGGCGCCTGGCTGGTGCTGCCGCAGGCTCTGTTTGCCGCGCCGCGTCAAAACGCGAATAGAGCAGTTCCGAATCGATTCTAAGTGATTGGAAAATGACTCAATTTCTAAAGAACAGAGCACTTTGAGAATGAAAATACTCTGTTCGGGCAATCTTCATGGTCAGGCAATAATTTCCTGATATAAGGCCGCCATTGCAGCACTAAAACCAATCATTGATGACCGTCAATTTGATCAGGAAGTCCAACCCCTGTTCATGGTCATGGGCGGTGAAGTCCGTGACCCGCGTGGGGCCGAATTCGTCGACCTGTCGGCCATAGACGTGCGCGGCATTTATCCCAGCTACGACGCAGCCTTCAACATCTGGCGGGGCGGGGCACAAGCCACCGTGGACCGCGCCTTCACCAAATAGATGATCATCCGCCTGCCTTAACTGTTGGCTGAAGTAGGCGATCTGGAATTAGGCCCAGGCGACGGGCCACGGCCACACTACATGACGGATAGTCTTTTATTCGTCTTCGTCGGGCCTGATCCCACAATCCAGGGCAACAAAACTCTGGCGTTTGCGGCTCTGGATCCCCGGACCTCCGCTTCGCTACGCCCGAGGATGACGTAGTGTCGCACAATGTGCCTCGAGCCGTCCGGAACAGCCAAATCTTGCAGTTTCCGGATTTTTTCGGCACAATCTTGCTCTCATATTATTATTTTGAATTTGCCAGCGGGGAACCAAACGTGGCTCACGGTTCAAAAATTGAAAGTAAACGCGACCCAGAGGTCAACGTAGCCTTTGATGCCGTGATCGTCGGGTCGGGTTTCGCCGGCATGTATATGCTGCACCGCCTGCGCGGCCTCGGCTTTTCCGCGCGGGTGTACGAGGCGGGCGGCGGCGTCGGCGGCACCTGGTATTGGAACCGCTATCCGGGCGCGCGCTGCGATATCACAAGCATGCAGTATTCCTATTCCTTCTCGGAAGAATTGGATCAGGAATGGAGCTGGTCGGAAAAGTATTCGCCACAGCCTGAAATCCTGGACTATGCCAACCACGTTGCCGATCGCTTCGACCTGCGCTCTGACATCCGCTTCGATACGCGGGTAACAGCAGCAACCTTTGACGAAGATGCCAAGCACTGGAGCATCGAGACCGACCAAGGTGACATAGTGAGCGCGCAGTTTTGCATTATGGCGGTCGGTTGTCTTTCCTCGGCAAACCTGCCGCCATTTGAAGATATCGAGAAATTCGAGGGTCCTATTTACCACACTGGCGAGTGGCCCCACGAAGGCGTCGACCTTACCGGGCTTCGCGTCGGCGTCATCGGCACAGGATCGTCCGCAATCCAATCAATCCCGGTCATGGCCCAGCAGGCCAAGACATTGACGGTGTTTCAACGCACGCCCAACTATGCCGTTCCGGCCCGGAACGCGAAGCTTGACCCGGAATTCGAACGGGAGACCAAGGCGGGTTACCCGGAGCTGCGGGAGAAAATGCGTGCCCGGCCAACCGGTTTCTATTTTGATTTCAACACGCAACCAGCGCTTGAGGCGACGGCGGAGGAACGCGAGAGAAAATATGAGGAGGCCTGGGCGCGGGGTGGCCTTCCCTTCCTTGGCGCTTTTGGTGATCTATTGTTCGAAAAAGACGCCAATAACACCATTGCGGAATTCGGCCGCAAAAAAATCCGCGATGTAGTGAAAGACCCGGCAACGGCCGAGTTGCTGTGTCCCATCGATGTTTTTGGTTGCAAGCGTCTCTGCGTCGACAGCGGGTATTTCGAGACCTATAATCTGCCCCATGTTTCCCTGGTCGATATATCGAAAAAACCGATTGAACGCCTCACCAAACAAGGCATCGTAACGGACGGCGTCGAATATCCCGTTGACGTGATTGTCTGCGCCACGGGCTTTGCCGCCATGACCGGTTCGTTCGATAATATCCGGATCACCGGGCGGAGCAGCCTGACATTGACCGAGAAATGGCAGGCCGGACCACGGACCTACCTGGGCCTGTCCTCCCAGGGCTTCCCGAACCTGTTCATGATCACCGGCCCGGGCAGCCCCTCGGTCCTTGCCAGCATGATCCAGGCGATCGAGCAGCATGTCGACTGGATGGCCGATTGCATGGGCCATATGCGCGATATCAGCGCGCAAACCATTGAGCCGCTGGTGGAATATGAGGACGACTGGGTGGATCACGTCAACGAGGTGTCAAAGGTCTCGCTGCGGTCGACCTGCAGTTCCTGGTACGTCGGCGCCAACGTGCCTGGCCGGCCGCGCGTCTTCATGCCCTACATTGGCGGATTTCCTGTCTACGTCGATAAGTGCAACGACGTCATGACGAACGGTTTTGAAGGCTTCGTCTTGGACGGTGAAAAAAGCAAGGCCGCGCCGCGGGTGCGCTTGACCGAAAAATGGCGTGTACCAGTGGATATGGATATCATATCTCCGGCCATGATTGCCGCCCGGCGGGTGCCCATCGTCTGATAGCCTAATACGGGGTCCCCGTATTAAGCGGTCTCCGCCAAGGTAAACAGCATATCGGCGGCCTCATCCCGATTGGGTATCAAGGCTTGATATTCCGCGCTTTGGTACCAAGTCCGCGCGCTATCGGCATCGGGAAATTCGATCAGTACAAGTACATCATAATTTGCGGCACCGGTCAGGGTCTCCAGGATCGGAGCGCGAACCAAAATTTGCCCCCATGGGCGGTGAGGGTTTGCCCGGCGGCCTTGGCGTAGACGCCGAGTTTTTCCTGATCCTTGGTTTTGGCATGTACAACAACATAGGCAGTCATTCGTCATTCCCCCAATAAAGTAGCTAATGTTGATCAATTAGTCTTAACACGCGGCCTCACCGGCCCGCCAGATAGGCAGCCAATTCCGGCGGCGTCAGGTCGGCGTCGGCCTGAAACAACTCCAGTAGCACATCGTCGGGCGCGGCACACATGATGTAGCGCCAATTGCCGAATTCGCGGATATCGCTGCGAAATATCACGCCCTTAGCCTGCATTTCGGCCATTTTTTCTGGTAGGTCGTCACAACAGATGCCCAGGTGATGCACCGCGCTGTGGCTCCCGTCCAGGGGCCGCTGGTCATAGATATGCAGCCGGCCGTCGCCGACCCGCATAAAGACGTTGCGGGCGCCGCCGAAATCGCCGTCGAACACCACCTCGCCGCCCAACATCGTACGCCACCAGGCCACCGTGGCGGTTATGTCGCTAGCAAAAATATGCGCGTGATGCAGGCTTACCGTCACGGGCCCTTAGGCAGGGCGACCGCCGCCGGCGCCACGGGCACGCCGGCAACATCGGCGCGCATGCGGAAGACTGTGCCGGCATCCTCCCGGCCGCTGTCTCCCGAACCGGTGACAATATAAATATCCATCAGATCGTCGCCACCGAAACAGACGGAGGTGACCATGGGTAAGTCGCAGGGAATGGACCGGCGCAGGCTGCCGTCGGGCTCGAACACATCAACCCGGCTGCCATACGCGATAGCAACCCAGACACTGCCGTCGACCGCCACGGCCAGGCCGTCGGGTATACCGTCGACGATGGGCGCGAAGGTACTATGCGGGCCAAGGTCGCCATTTGGCTTCACGTCATAGACCCGCACCCGGTCGCGCCGGGATTCCGAATGATACAGCTTGCCGCCATCGGACGAGACGCCCAGGCCGTTAGTCAGCATTACATCCTGGCCAACCACGCGGGCGCTGCCGTCCAGATCGATGCAATATAGATCGGCCGGTTTCGGCTCTTCCTCGGCATTCACGGGCCGGAAAGACAACGCGCCAGCATAGATACGGCCCTTGGCATCGGTGGTGATGTCGTTGAAACCGATCCGGCCTGCTTCAGGGTCGTCGCCCAATATCACCACGGTCGGGCTGCCGTTAGCCGGTTTCAAAGCGATACTACGTCCGGAAACCACAATGCCGCCATTTTCATGCAGGGCCATGCCGCCCATGCCCCGACGATGTTCGATCACCTGGCTGATCGTGCCGTCGGGCGCCAGACAAAAGGCGCCGCCATTCGTAACGTCGGAATAGATCAGTCCACGACTGGCATCCCAGACCGGCCCTTCGATCAAACCATATCCCGTTGCCAAGGTTTCCATACGCAAAGCCCTCCCGTCGATAAGTTTTAATCGGCGGCTAGATCATCGCCCGCCAGCGCCCGGCGCACAAGTGCCGCCGTTTCAGCCACGCCATACAAGGCCGCGAAGGAGCCAAAACGGGGGCCCTGGCTCTGTCCGAACAGAACTTCATACAGGGCCTTGAACCAATCTCGCAGATTCTCGAATTTATGCGCCTTGCCGATTTCATACACCTGGTTCTGGATATCCGTCCCCGAAAAACCCGGATCCATTGCCTCCAGTGCCGCCAACAAATCTTCCATCGCGGCCCGTTCCTGATCGTTGGGTGGGCGGTAGCTTTTGTGCGGCTTTACGAAGTCCTGATAATAGTTGATAGCATAGCCCACCAGAGCGTCCAACATGGGATGATTTGCCGCCGTGGCACCTGGCGCATAACGCGAGATAAATCCCCACAGCACCTCCCTGTCCTCGGAATTACAGGCCCCGGCCAGGTTCATCAACAAAGCGAAAGTCACGGGCACAACTTCTCGGGGCGGCTGCCCGGCGTGGATATGCCAGGCCGGATTAGCCAGCTTTTCCACCTCGTCCAGTTCCGGGTAACTATCCAGAAAGCGAAGATAGTCATCCGCCGCCCGGGGGATGACATCGAAATACAGGCGCTTAGCCCGGCGCGGCTGTTGAAACATATAAAGCGACAGGCTTTCCGGCGCGGCGTAACGCAGCCATTCCTCGATACTTAGACCGTTGCCGCGGGATTTGGAAATCTTCTCGCCGTTCTCGTCCAGGAATAATTCATAGGTGAAGCTTTCTGGTGGCCGAGCGCCCAGGACGCGGCAAATCTTCGATGAAAGGCGCACGGATTCGATCAAATCCTTGCCCGACATTTCGTAATCTACATCCAGGGCGAACCAGCGCATGGCCCAATCCGCCTTCCATTGCAGCTTGCACTTGCCGCCCGTAACCTCCACCTCGACCTTGGCCCCGGCGTCGTTCGCATAGGTAATAGTACCAGCATCCAGGTCCCGCGCGATGACCGGTACCTGCAATACCTGCCCGGTGTCAGGGCAGAGGGGCAGGAACGGACTGTATGTGGCCTGTCGTTCGGCCCCCAATGTGGGTAGGATCACGCCCATAACTTTGTCGTATTCTCGCAATACCGCCATCAGAGCGGCGTCAAACTGGCCCGATTGATAGCAATCCGTGGACGAGACAAATTCATAGTCGAAGCCAAACTGATCCAGAAAAGCCCGCAGGCGGGCATTGTTGTGGGCGCCAAAGCTGTCATGAGTGCCAAAGGGGTCCGGCACCTTGGTCAAGGGCATTTCCAGATACCGGGTCAGCATTTCCTTATTGGGGACGTTGTCGGGCACCTTGCGCAAGCCGTCCATGTCGTCGGAAAATGCCACCAGTCGGGTTGGGATATCGCACAATTCATGAAAGGCCCGGCGCACCATTGAGGTCCGCGCCACCTCGCCAAAGGTGCCGATGTGGGGCAGGCCGGAGGGGCCATAGCCGGTTTCGAACAACACATGGCCCTTTTCAGGCATCCGTCCATTCACCCGTTTCAGCAGCATGCGGGCCTCTTGAAACGGCCAAGCCTTGCTGTCAGAAGCGATTTCAGTATTTCTTGTCATGCAATCCGTTCCCTACGGGGCTGGCACATTAGAGCACAATTCCACCACGTCAACTGGTGGTGGGCCGGCCCATCCCGGCCTATAGTGCGGCAAGCATGAGCACTTTGACACCGAACCCCGGAAACCTTGAATTTGCCGCCCCGGCACTGATAGCGGGCGCGCGCCTGACCACCTGGTTAAGCGCCGAGGGGGAGATTGAAGAATTAAGCAGCGCGGCGGCAATTGCGCGGGCTAGAGACGAGATACCCATCGCTTGTCATGCCATCGCTACGGCATACAGGCTAGGCGCCCGGACTTTCGCTGCTTACGACATTCTGGAGTTGTTCGCCTTTACCCGCCCGGCGCAATTCTGCCTGCCCACGCCCGGCGGCCTGGCCATCGCCCTAAATTTGGCGCCGCCCAGGGATGCCGCCGAAGGGGCCCTGGCCCTGCAAGGCGCGGCCCGGGCGCTGCTGGGGGAATTAGCCGCCGGTCACGGCATCCCGGAACGGCGGCGGGAACGGGAGCGGGAGCGATTGGGCGCTCTGGCCATGACCATGGCGCGGGCCGGCTGGCGCTGGGGCCCGGCCGTCCTGGCCGCGCTGAGCGTACCATCGGATAATTCCAGCGGCGGCTTGAACGCCTGGCACCGCCTGCCGGACCGCGAGGATGGC
>CAUZBE010000014.1:0-18250 GCA_963577885.1 Alphaproteobacteria bacterium | reverse complement strand
TTCTCCGGGCCGGAGACCGTGGCGTATACCTTGGCCCCGCGCGCGATGGCGATCTGTATGGCCACATGGCCGACGCCCCCTACCCCAGCGTGCACCAATACTCTTTGGCCCCAGCCCACGTTGGCGCCATCGACTAGGCCTTCCCAGGCTGTCAGGCAGACCAGGGGCAGCGCGGCGGCCTCTGCCATGGATAGATTAGCCGGCTTCGGGGCCAGATATTCCGCGTCACAGGCCATGAATTCGGCCAAGGCACCACCCTTGCCCTTCACCCCGCCGGCGCAGCCATAGACTTCATCCCCAGTGGCAAAATCCTGGACGTCGGCACCGACAGCTTCAACCACGCCGGCCACATCGCCATGCAGCACGGCCGGCAAATCAGGACCTAGGGGCGGGCCGAACTTGCGGACTTTCCAATCGACTGGGTTCACCGATGTCGCCGCGACCCGGACCAGAACCTGGCCGGGGCCGATGTCCGGCACGGGTAGGTCCGCAAGCTGGAACACGGATGGTTCGCCGTGTTGGTAGATGATCATTGCTTTCATAATAGTCTTCCTCTGCGATCCAGGTGCTAAAAGTCCAAGCCGCGCCTTGGTGATGATGTTGTCCTGAATTTCGTTCGAACCGGAATAGATCAAAGTCTTGCAGGAATGCAAATAAGTAGGTGTGCAGCCGTTAGCGTATTCGGCCCCTACGGGCGGCTCATTCCAACCTTGTTTCAAAGCCAAAATTTGGTAGGGCATGGCTTAGTTGCCAACCGCTTCGGCCTTCAACTCGGTCAACCGTTGTAGAATTTCAGAATTGCGGATCTTAAAATTATTAGCTTCCACGCCCAATGCGTTGCCGCCCAATTCGCCGTCGCGGGAAAATTTATCGATGGCCCACAGGTTGTAAGCTTCAAGGCTGCGCAGTTCTAATTCGGCGGTCGCGATCTTGCGCGCAAAGTCCGGGGCCTTGGCCAGGGGTTGTCCGCCGCTGCGTTCGTCAACCTAGGCGATCTGCTTCAATTGCCGCAACAAGGTTTTATGCTGACCGAGGGAGCCCCCTGACATGCGTTCATGAGCCAGAAAATATCTTCCGGCGGTTCAACCGTTGTCGATCTCGCCAATAATATTCTCCACCGGCACCCGCGCGTCGGTGAAATAGACCATGTTGGTTTCGTCCAATCCGTCCATCAGATAGATCGGCCGGCAGGGCGGCCCTGTGCATGCCATATAATAACAGCGCCTGATTGCCCGTATCCACCACACTGTGAATAGCCTCTGACAGCATGGCGGACGAGCCCGTGAACAGGGCCACCGCAAACTTAATCACAGCAATGGCTATATTGCCCGCCAAGGCCGCATATACCGCCAATTTTGAGGAACTACTTACCATTCCGCAATGCTATACTAAAGCGCCTGAATTTAGGGAACCACATGACCGAAAGACAAGATGTTGCCGGCACGGACGGGCTGGCCAGCTGGCCAGCGGGCGCCCGGGAGACGGTAGAGCGGTTAGGCAGCTCGTTGATCCGGGACGTGGCCAACGCGGGCATGGGGTTGGATGATGTATTCGCGCTTTGGTATGGCGAACCCGACCTGCCGACGCCGGAATTTATCTGCCAGGCCGCCTCCGCCTCCCTGGCCAAGGGCAATACCTTCTACACCGAAAATTTTGGCATCCCCGAACTGCGGCTGGCCCTGGTTGAATATATGAGCCAGCTGTACCGGCAGCCCATCGATAGCGCGCGCGTTGCCGTCACCGCCTCAGGCATGAGCGCAACAAACCTGATGCAACAGGTTTTGACGGATCCGGGCGACAACGTGGTCGTCACGGCGCCGGTCCGGCCGAATTTGATCGAAACCATCCGCGTCATGGGCGGCGAGCCCCGCTTTACCTGTTTACAGTTCGGCAATCAAGGCTGGGGCCTGGATCTGGACCAGATGTTCGACAAGGTCGATAGCCGCACGCGGGCGATTTTGATCAATTCCCCCTCCAACCCCACCGGCTGGGTCATGGCCCGGGATGAAATGCAAAGGGTGCTAGATTTCTGCCGTGCCAGGGGGATATGGGTGCTGAGTGACGAGGTCTATGCCCGGGTCGTCTATGATAGCCCCGTGGCGCCGTCTTTTCTGGAAATCGCCGAACCGGACGACCGTCTGGTGGTGGTCAACAGCTTCTCCAAATCCTGGTGCATGACGGGCTGGCGCCTGGGCTGGTTGACGGCGCCCCTAGCCCTGATGCCGACCTTAGAAAAGATGATCGAATTCCACTATTCCTGCCCGGCGCATTTTTCTCAAGTGGCCGGTGTTACCGCCGTGCGCGAGGGCGAGGCGTTCGTGACCGCCACCGTGGCCCAATATAAACTGGCCCGCGATCTGGTGATCGACCGGCTGCTAGCTATGCCCAAGGTGCGGGTGCATCGCCCAGAAGGGGCCTTCTATGCCTTCTTCGCCGTGGAGGGCATGGATAATTCGCTCGCCAAGTGCAAGGATATCCTGTTGCAAAGCCGCGTCGGGTTGGCCCCTGGCGCTGCGTTTGGGCCCGAGGGGGAAAGTTTCATCCGCCTTTGTTTTGCCCAGAGCCTGGATCGCCTCGACACTGCCATGGACCGCCTAGAGCCCCTGCTGGTATGACAATGGCATGATAATGGCAAATAATAATTTCTGGATCTATACGGCGAATGCCGGGGAGGATATTTGATGAAAGTGGTGATTACGGGCGGCGGCGGTTTCATTGGCCGAAAATTGGCCCAGCGGATATTGGCCCGGGGCGCGTTGACCGGGCCCTCAGGCCAACCGGAGGCCGTGACCGAGTTGGTCCTGTTCGATGCCGTGGTGCCGCCAGACGAGGAACTGGCGGATGAGCGGGTTCGCGCCGCCGTTGGCGATATCACCGATGCCGCCCTGGTGGCGGAGGTAATCGATGCCAATACCCACAGCGTCTTTCACCTTGCCGCCGTCGTCAGCGCCGGGGCAGAAGCTGAGTTCGAGCTAGGCTATCAGGTCAACCTGGAGGGCACCCGCAATGTCCTGGAGGCGGCTAAGGCCGCGAATGGCGCCCCGCGCGTGGTCTTCGCCTCATCCCTAGCGGTCTATGGGGGCGTGGTGCCAGAGACGGTGGTGGATGACACCCCGATCACGCCGGAGACCTCCTATGGCGCGCAAAAGGTCATTGGCGAATTCCTCGTCACGGACTACAGCCGCAAGGGCTATATCAACGGCCGGGCCATGCGCCTACCAACCATCGTGGTGCGGCCGGGCAAGCCGAACAAGGCAGCCTCGGGCTTTGCCTCGGGCATCATCCGCGAACCCCTAAACGGCGTCGATATGGTCTGTCCCGTCACGCCCGAATCCCGCATGGCGATCATGTCGCCGCGCACCGTGGTGGACTGCTTCATCCATATGCATGAATTGGACAGCGCCCGGCTGGGCGCCTCGCGAGCCATATTACTCTCCGGCTTCTCCGTCTCCATGGGCGACGCGGCCGCCGCCGTACAGGTAGTAGAAACTAACCGCACGCGGGGCAAAATCACCTTTGAAGTCGATCCGCAGATCCAGGCCATCGTCGACGGCTGGCCCAAGACCACATCGTCGGCAAAGGCCGCCGGCCTGGGTTTCCCCAGCGATAGCAACATCGCGGAGGTAATCTCCGCCTATATCGAAGACGAATTGGATTAGGGAGAGTTCGCCATGAGTGAACGTTTAGCCGGTAAACGCGCCTTTATCACCGCCGCCGCCCAGGGCATCGGCCGGGCCACTGCCGAGACCTTTTTGCGCGAAGGGGCCCAGGTCATCGCTACGGATATCAACATGGATATCCTAAGCCAGTTGAACGGCCAGGGCGATGTCGTCACCGAACAGCTCGACGCCCGCGATGACACGGAAATCCTTGCTGCCGCACTACGCCATGGCGCGGTGGATATTCTGTTCAACTGCGCGGGTTATGTGCACAACGGTACCCTATTGGAATCCACCGAAGATGAGTGGGATTTCGCTTTTGATCTGAACGTGAAATCTATGTACCGGGTGACCCGGGCTTTCCTCCCGGCCATGCTGGAGAACGGTGGCGGCAGCATCATCAACACATCGTCCATCGCCTCGGCTGCTAAGGGCATCGTCAGCCGCTGTATCTATAGCGCCACGAAAGCGGCGGTCACCGGGTTGACCAAATCCATCGCCGCCGACTATGTGGGCCAGGGCATCCGCTGCAACGCCATCGCGCCCGGCACCATCGATACGCCATCCCTGGGCGACCGCATCAATGCCGCCGCCGACCCCGCGCAACAGCGCCGCGACTTTATCGCCCGCCAGCCTATGGGCCGCCTGGGCACGGCCCAGGAAGTGGCCAACCTGGTGCTGTTCCTGGCCTCGGACGAAAGCGCCTTTATCACGGGCCAGCTGCACACCGTCGACGGCGGCGTCCTGATGTAGCCGCGGCGAGGGCCGGCCTGGCAATGTGCAAACTACCTTGCCACCGCTCTAGCAAGATGCTGAAAATCGTTTTGGCCCCTCCCGGGTCATTAAATTTTGTCATACCCGCGAACACGGGTATCCAGAAGCGCTCTATGCGGAGAGGCTGGTCACGATACTGCCGTCGAGACCGAAACAGGTGGCCTGCAAGGGGCCCGCAACGCTGCTGGCAGCATCGATGCTGATGCTATGGGGGCTAGTCCGAAGGCCCTTATGGGCCGCATCGAAGCCGCGTATCACATAGGTAAAATCTGTGAACGGCGCGGTCATCGCCTCAAATCCGGCAGCATTCCACCAGAAGGCGTCGTTTTGTTTTTCTAGGGGCTTAGTGGGATCGATCCCAGCGCTGACAAAGAGCAACTTGCCGTCCGAGGTGGGCGCGGCGGAGGCTAGGCCATGCAAAAATTCGTAATGGCCAGGATGCTCCTGAAAATTTTCCCGCAATTCGGTGGTCCAGCGGGTGGTGACAACCACGCCGGCGTGAAATTTTGACTGGGCATGCGCCGGATCGCCGCCGTAATCACGCAGGGTTGCCTCGACCCCGTGGGCCATCATCCATTGGAAGGTCTCGATCGGCCGCATGGCCCACTGGATCTCCAGCAGCTTGATCCACATCTCCTCCTGCGCGCCGCGGAGATGCGCCACCTGGACGCCGTTCAGCGCGGCGCGAAAACGCAGCAATTCATCCATGGTACCGGCGACGCCCCGGCCATAGCCCATATAATTACCCAGATAGACCAGGCAATCGCCGGGGCGCAGATCTTCCTGCAGCGCCTCGTGCAAGGCGCGCAGGGCGTCCGCCTGTCCCAGCACCGCGGGAACAGCCCAGATCCGTTGCGTTGCGTTCAAGGTCATCAACATTGCTATGATCTACCCAAAATAATATTGCATCCCTTATAGAGCCTACAGGCAAGATATGCAGCCTATGGAATGGCGCCATGCTATAAATGTATGCGAACTTCGGGGAGGATGACAGATGACGGATTTGCAAATCGGCGTGGTCGGCTGCGCCGGCCGTATGGGCATCAATCTGCTGCGGCAAATCGCGGCCACGGAGGGCTGCGCCATCGCCGGTGGTTCGGAACGGCCGGACCATGAGGCCGTGGGCCAGGGTCTGGCAGCACTGGCCGGCCTGGGCAGCGAGGACTGCTCGGGCATGGTGGTGGAGGCGGAGCCACGGACGATGTTCGAACGGGCCGCCATCGTGCTGGATTTCACCGTGCCCCCCGCCAGCGTGGCGCACGCCGCCCTAGCGGTGGAGACCGGGACCAACCTGGTGATCGGCACCACGGGCATGACCACATCAGACGATCAGTTGATCGTTCAGGCGGCGGAAAAAATCGCCGTGATGCGGGAAGGTAATATGAGCTTAGGAGTCAACGTACTGGCCCTGCTGACCAAACGCATGGCCAGCCTGCTGGATGACGACTTCGATATCGAAATTGTCGAAATGCACCACCGCTATAAAGTCGATGCGCCATCGGGAACGGCTCTGCTTTTGGGCCGGGCGGCGGCGGCGGGACGCCAGATCGATCATGATGCGGTGGCCCAGGGAGGCCGTCATGGCATCACCGGCGAGCGGCACCGGGGTGACATCGGCTATGCCGCCCTGCGCGGCGGCAACGTCGCGGGCGAGCATACGGTGATATTCGCGGCCGATGACGAACGGGTCGAATTGAGCCACAAGGCGACGGACCGGGCCATCTTTGCCCGTGGCGCGCTACGCGCGGCCCGCTGGCTGGGGGACAAAAAAATCGGCCTATACGGCATGGCCGATGTTCTAGGGCTGTAAACCAGATCATGAAAAAGGCCGAGATCGAAACCTTCTTTGCCCGCTTGCAGGCCGGCGATCCTGAGCCGAAGGGCGAATTAAACTACGCCAACACATACACCTTGTTGGTCGCCGTGGTGCTATCAGCCCAAGCTACGGACGTGGGCGTCAACAAGGCGACCAAAAAACTGTTCAAGGAGGCCGACAACCCAGCCGCCATGCTGGCCCTGGGCGAGGCCAGGTTGAAACAGCATATCCGTACCATCGGGCTCTTTAACACCAAGGCCAAGAACGTCATCGCCCTTAGCCGCCGGCTGCTGAATGATTTCAATGGCCAGGTGCCCGATAGTCGGGAAGATTTGGAAAGCCTGCCCGGCGTGGGCCGCAAGACGGCCAACGTGGTCTGCAACATCGCCTTTAGCCAGCCCACCATCGCCGTCGATACCCACCTCTTCCGCCTGGGCAACCGCACCGGCCTAGCGCCCGGAAAAACCCCGTTGGAAGTGGAACGCAAACTGGAGAAGCGAGTGCCAAAAGTCTACCTACAGCACGCCCACCATTGGCTGATCCTGCATGGCCGCTATATCTGCAAGGCCCGCAAGCCCGATTGCCCGGCCTGTCTGGTCAACGACCTCTGCGGCTACAAGGCCAAGACTTAATTCGACGACTGTCGAATCAGGTCCCGGATTATTGGTTCACGCCAGTGCGCCAAGGCGCACCGCTCCACGGGGGCGGGACGTAGGCGCCGGGCCGCGGTCGCAGCCTTGGCCCGCCGATTCAATTCCGAAACAGAAATTCGTTACTAAGCGCTGTGATGGGTTTCCGGCGCGTATTTCAGGAATAGCATGCCGATGGCGACGCTGATCGCCGCGGCTACCAATAACGCCGTTTGCGAGCCTTGCGCATCGACCACCAGGCCCAGGGCAATCGGGCCGATTACATAGCCAAGATCGCCGACCATGCGAAATGTGCTCATGGCCGCCGCGTTCATGCCGGGCGGCGCGCTGTCGGCGGCATAGGCCGACGGCGCGGTGCCGCCGACGGATGCGGCTATGCCCCAAACGACGCAACTGACCACGAACCAAAGGTAACTGGGCGCCGCCATGAACAACAGCATCGAGGCGCCGTTGATCAGCGTGGCGGGCACAATCACCGCCTTGCGTCCAAAGCGGTCCGACAGAACACCGGACGGATAGGCCACGATCAGGCCAAAGACGCTGCCCAATGCCATGCCAGAACCGATTTCGGCAGCGGAAAGTCCCAATTGAAGGCTGACAAAGACCGGGATAATTGTGAACAGACCACCGGTCCGCGTGACCGCATTGATCAGGGAAACAATGCTGACGAGAACAAAGCCCGTTTGCCGTATGAGCAAGCCAATTTGCCGGATAAAGGAAAATGCTGCTTCGCCGCCATGGCTGCCGCCCGTCTGGCCCAGGCTTTTGGTTTCCTTGACGGCAAACCAGGCCACCGCCATGGCCAGCAGCGAGGCGACGCCGTAGGCCTGGAAGGGGGCGGCAAGGCCAAAATAGGTAGCCAGGATGCCGCCCGGCAAGGGGCCGATGCCAACCGCGAATAGAAAACAGCCCTGATAAATCGAGATAATCCGACCGCGCCGCTCCGGCGTTGAGATATCGGCCAACACCACTTGCCCGGTGGTCAGGATAATGCCCGCGCCGAAGCCCGAAACAAAGCGCGCAACGATGAACTCAGGGTATCCAGTCGCCGCTGCGCACCAAAAACTGCCCGCCGCTGAAATGAGGCCGCCAATGGCGAGCGTCGGGCGCCGGCCAAGCCAATCGGCCAGCTTACCGGATGGGATGGCAACAAAAAACCGCGCTAGGCCGTAGATCGCCACGGCCATGCCAATGGCGGAGGCCGGCACGCCGAATGATTGCGCATAGAGCGGCAGTACCGGAATAACGCTGCCGAAACCCAGTTGATTGACGGTAATCAAGCCGCACATGGCAAGCAGAACCCGGCCTTCAACGGTCATGACAGGGTATTACCGCGCGGACGCCGCGTCAGCTTGCCGTCACGCCGCCATCAATCACAAGTTCCGAACCGGTGATCCAGGCCGCCTCGTCTGAGGCGAGATAGAGGCAGCCCATAGCGATATCCCGGGGCACGCCGTACCGCCCGAGCGGTGTCGCCGCGATGCGCTGTTTCGCCACCGCCGGATTGGCGTGGCCCGGCTCCGTCATCGGCGTGGTGACAAAACCCGGATGAATGGAGTTCACCCGAATGCCGTCTGGGGCGTATTGGATGGCCGCTGCTTTGGAGAAAATGCGAACGGCGCCTTTCGATGCATGATAAGCAGCGTTCGCGTAGGAGCCTATAATACCGCAGATCGAGGATATATTGATGATCGAACCGCCGCCCGCGCGGCGCATGGACGCGATGGCGCTTTTCGTGCCAAGAAAGGTGCCGGTCGCGTTGACTTCCATGACCCGGTGCCATTGCGCCAAGGTCTGATCTTCCAGAAGTCCACCCGCCGTCAGGCCTGTCTGGATATTCTGCTGGGGATCACGGCCGGAAATACCCGCAATATTCGTCAGCACATCCAGTTTGCCATAGCTCCCCTCGGTCTCCGCGACTAGGGCCGCCCACTGGTCTTCACCCGTAACCTCAAGAGGGCGAAATATGGCCTCACCGCCATTGCCGCCGATCTCCTCGACAACTGCCTGCCCTAGCGCGGCATTAACATCGCAGACCACCACGGTCGCGCCATGCCCGGCGAATGCCCTAGCGGTCTCGGCCCCGATGCCAGACGCCCCTCCAGTCACGATAGCCACCTTGCCGCTCAACCGTGTGCCCGTTTCCATCATTTTCTCCCATTTTCCATGCCCGTTGACTGAAATGCCCTGGGCTTATTCTGCCGCCGCCACGCGTGCCGCGTTGGGCCGGAACAGGAAACCTTTATAACCTTCGGCGACGACCTCATCGCATATTTGCCGATAGGCGCCGGCGCCGCCCACATAGGGCATGAAGATGCGGGGCTTGCCCGTGATATTCGCACCCATGTACCAGGAAGCAGCCTGTGGAAAGAGCGTCTTGTGGGCAACGACATTGACATGTTCGACCCAGTCATCCTCCGCCGCCAGCGTCGGCTCCATGGTTTCCAACCCCTGGGCCCGCATATGCAACAGACCCTCGGTTATCCAATCCACGTGCTGCTCGATCGAGACCATCATGTTGGTGAGGACCGATGGACTGCCCGGCCCGGTGATCATGAACAGGTTGGGGAAGGCCTCGGTCATCAAGCCAAGGTAGGTGCGTGGCCCAGCATGCCATTTCTTGCGCAAGGTGGCGCCGCCACGGCCCTGAATATCGATTTTGAACAACGTCCCCGTCATGGCGTCAAAGCCGGTGGCAAAAACGATACTGCCGAATTCGAACGCGCGTTCACTGGTGCACAGGCCATCTGCAGTCAGCCGTTCAATCGGGGTGTCGTTGATATCCACCAATTCTACGTTATCGCGGTTGAAGGTTTCAAAATATCCACTGTCGATACAAATGCGCTTGGTGCCGATGGGATAACCCTTAGCCGCCAGTTTTTCCGCCACCACCGGATCGCGGACAATGGCACGGATTTTGCCGCGGACGAATTCTGCCGCCGTTTCGTTGACCGCGCCGTCGACCAGCATGTCCCTGTAAGCGCCCAGCAGAGAGGCGCCGCCTTGCGCCCAGCCCTTTTCATATGCGGCCGTATGCTCGTCCTCCGACGCCGTTAGACCGGAGGCATCGTTGAATTCACGAATGGCGCCTTTCGGAGTTTGGCGCTGTTCCTCCCGCAGGGCCGGGTAATTGTCCTTCCAGGAGCGGGCGTATTCGGGCGTCATGGCTCCGTTCCGCGCGGGCAGGGAATAATTCGGCGTCCGCTGGAAGACGGTCACATGGGCCGCCTGTTCGGCGATGACCGGAATGGCCTGAATGCCGGACGAGCCGGTGCCGATGACCGCTATGCGCTGACCGGTGAAATCAACGCCCTCGTGGGGCCAATTGCCGGTGTGATAGGTCTGGCCCCGGTAATCGCCCAAGCCTTGGAAATCCGGTGTCTGTGCCGCCGAAATACAGCCCGTTGCCATGACGCAGTATTGTGCCGAGATACGCTCGCCCTTGTCCGTCTCCAGTGTCCAGCGGCGGCCCTTCTCGTCGAAATGGGCGGAGGTCACCGTGGTATCGAATTCGATGCCGCGTCGCAGATCGAAACGGTCGGCCACATGATTGGCATATTCCAGAATTTCTGGCTGGGCCGAGAAACGCTCGCTCCAATCCCATTCCTGCTGCAATTCCTCAGAGAAAGAATAGGAATATTGCATACTTTCCACATCGCAGCGGGCGCCCGGATAACGGTTCCAATACCAGGTGCCGCCAACGCCGCTCCCGGCCTCGAACATGCGGATGGAATATCCCAGCCCGCGCAGACGGTGCAAAAGATAAAGCCCGGAAAACCCCGCGCCAACGATAACCACATCACAATTCTGCACGCTCATTTGCCCAATCCTCTTTAACTGAATAGCCTGCCCATCTTATCGCAAACCCACGGCAATGCTAAAACGTAACTTAGGCTGGCCTCCCTATCCAGGGAACCGCAACCTAGCCGCTTTGGATCAGCTCGGTCAGCTCGTCTGGCGCACTCAGCATGGGATAATGACCAGTGTCGAGTTCGTGCCAGCGGGCGCCCAGGGCCTCGGCGCAGCGGCGCTGATGGGCTTCGCCGGGATTGATCGCTTGGCGGCAATAGATCACGGAGGCGTCCCAGCTTTGCGACCAAAAGCTCTCTAATTGCACCGGCACTGTGTGGACCGCGACCGGATGCAGGGTGTAACGCGCCACCGCCCAGACCCGCAAGTCCGGCGCCAGACTGGCGAACAGGCGGCCCTCCACGTCTTCCGGCGTAGGTCCCAGCGCGAGCCCGGTGTTGATGCCCGCCGGCCTGGTGACGATATCGCTGACCGCCTCGCCATTTTGTAAGGCCAGCGCATCTGCAAAGACCACCCGGGCGACCCGTTCGCGGGCAAGCTCCGCCGTCTTCGCCAGCACCATGCCACCGCTTGATGTGCCGACCAGCACGACGTCGTGAAGGTCCTCGTAAAACAACAGCTGGGCGATCTCCGCCGCCTGGGTCTCCACGGTGATGCCAAGGCGCAATTGCCCGGCGCGGTCGGCGCAGCCGTCCAGGGAGGGCGCATGGACCAGGTGGCCCTGGGCGCGCAAACGCGTCGCCACCGACTGCCAGATCCAGCCGCCCTGGTAGGAGCCATGTATGAGTATGAATATGGTCATCTTATCCCTCCACGATGCTGTTTAGGACGGCAGCTTGTCATACTACATGGCCGTGTAAAAGGTGGGCTTCAGGTAGTGAGGCGCGCACCATGGTGCTAGGCTTGCCCTTGGTTTCAAATCACAGGGAGGAAAATTGGCATGAGTAAGGCGCTTGACGGCATCCGCGTCATCGACATGACGCATAATCAGGCGGGTCCGGCCTGCGGACAGATACTGGGCTTTCTCGGCGCCGACGTGATCAAACTGGAGGAACCGAGGGGCGGCGACGTGGCGCGCCGGAACATGGCGGATGAGCACGGCGACAGCCTGTTCTTCCTGATCCTGAACGCCAACAAGCGCAGCCTGACCCTGAACCTGAAATCCGACGAGGGCAAAGATCTGTTCAAGAAGTTGATGGTGCAATCCGACGTGCTGGTGGAAAATTTCGCCCCCGGCGCGCTGGACCGACTGGGCCTGGGCTACGACGTGCTGAAGGAGGTCAACCCAGGCCTGATCTATGCCACCATCAAGGGCTTTGGCACCTACGGCCCCTATAGCAACTACAAGAGTTTTGAGCCGATCGCCCAGGCCATGGGCGGAGCCATGAGCGTCACTGGTTTTCCCGACGGGCCGCCGACTTATGTCTGGCCATCGATTGGCGATTCTGGCACCGGCATGCATATGGTAATCGGCATTCTGGCGGCGCTGCAACAGCGCCACGCCAGCGGCCTTGGCCAGCATGTCGAGGTCTCCATGCAGGACGCTGTGGTCAACCTCTGCCGGGTCAGCCTGCGCGACCACCAGCGCATGGGTCACGTCATGCCACGTACGGGCAACCAGCTTGGTCGCAACGTACCCGGCACCACCTATCCCTGCTATCCAGGCGGGCCGAACGATTACGTCTTCATCTTCGCCCAGCCGCAGATGTGGCAGGCCTTCCTAGATGTGATGGGCCAGCCGGCGCTGGCCGGGGATCCCCGTTTTGCGACGTTGGAGGCGCGCTGGGAGAACCGCGAGGCCCTGGACGCCATCATATCGGAATGGACCCGCCAGCGCGGCAAGCACGAGATTATGGAGGCCATGGGCGCGGCTGGCGTACCCTGTGGGGCCTGTCAGGACACTGGCGAGGTGCTGGCCGACCCGCACCTGAAAGAGCGAGAGATGATTGTCGATCTAGAGTACGGCCGTCGCGGCACCTATCAGACAGTCGGCTGCCCTATCAAGCTTTCATCTTCACCGGCCGAAATCACCCGCCCACCGGAGTTGGGCGAGCACACCGACGATTTGCTGAGCAAGCTGTTGGGGGTCGACGACGACGACATCGCCCGCCTGCACGAGGAGAATGTCGTTTAGCTGGTGGTTTTCGGAATTGGCGGAACCAACCGCTATTCGTCCGCCTCGTTCACCGCGTCCCGCCAACGCAACACCGGGCTGCGGGCGGCACGGGTTTCATCCAGGCGCCGGTAGGGCGCCAGATAGGGCGCGCCGGCGAAAAATTCCGAATCGCCGGTCCGGGCCCGTTCGGCTAGATGCCGCATGGAGCCGATAAATTGATCCAGGCTGTCCTTGGATTCGGATTCAGTGGGCTCGATCAACATGGCGCCCGAGACGACCAGCGGGAAATACATGGTCATGGGGTGAAAACCTTCATCGATCATGGCCTTCGCGAAATCCAGGGTCGAGACGCCAGTGTCTTTCAAAAATCTGTCGTCGAACAGGACCTCATGCATGCAGGGCCCTGGGAACGGCAGCGATAAAAGACCCTGCAACCGGGCCAGAATATAATTGGCGTTCAAGACCGCATCTTCGGCGGCCTGACGCAGGCCGTCGGCGCCGTGGCTGAGGATGAAAGCCAGGGCGCGGACGAACATGCCCATCTGGCCGTGAAAACCCTTTAGGCGGCCAAAGCTAGCCGCCGTACCGGTAACCTCGGACTTTTGCTCAACAAGTTCCAGGCCAGCACTGCCGCGCCGCACCTGTGGCAAAGGCGCGAACGGCGCCAACGCCTCCGCCAGGACCACCGGTCCACTGCCCGGACCGCCCCCGCCGTGAGGGGTGGAGAAGGTCTTGTGCAGGTTGAGATGCATGCAATCAATGCCTAGATCGCCGGGCCGGACCTTGCCCATGATGGCGTTAAAATTTGCCCCGTCACAATAGAAATACGCGCCCGCCGCATGCACCGCCTCGGCAATCTCTATAATCTGATTTTCAAACAAACCGCAGGTGTTTGGATTGGTCAGCATGATCGCGGCGACGTCAGGCCCCAGCTTTTCCTTTAGGGCGGGTAGATCGATCCGGCCCCGGTCATTGGCTGGAATTTGTTCGACGCGATAGCCGCAAATAGCTGCCGTAGCCGGATTGGTGCCATGGGCCGAGGTGGGCACCAAGACCACCTGACGCGGATCACCCCTCGCCTCCAGTGCGGCGCGGATACACATCAGGCCGCATAATTCACCATGGGCGCCGGCAGCGGGCGACATGGCGATCGCCGACATGCCGGTCAGGGTTAGCAGCCAATCCGCCAGGGTATCAATCAGTTCCAAGGCTCCTTGCACGGTTTCCATCGGTTGCATGGGATGGAGATCAGCAAAGCCGGGCAGGCGCGCCAGTTTTTCGTTCAGGCGCGGATTATGCTTCATGGTGCAGGAGCCCAAGGGGTATGGCCCCGCGTCGATGGCAAAGTTGTTGCGCGACAGGCGCACGAAATGGCGCACCACCTGCGGTTCGGACAAGCCGGGCAGGCCGATGGGGAACTGCCGCGCCAAACCGTCCAGGCGGTTTGATACCGGGGCGGGATCGGGCAGATCGACGCCACAGCGGCCGGGACCATCCAGTTCAAAAATTAACGGTTCGGCCAGGTCGAGGCCCCGATGTCCGCTGCTGGTCTTGAATTGATCGGCCATTACAGTACCTCGCGCAGAGCATTGATGAACAGTGCCACGTCCTTGTCGCTATTAGTTTCGGTGCTGGCAACCAGTAATAAATTGGCCAGTTCTGGATGGTCGGGATAGAGGCGGCTAACGGGGACCCCGGCCAGGACGCCGCGGCCGACAAGCTCACTGGCCACTTCCGCCGCCGGTTTAGGCAGGCGCAGGGTAAATTCGTTGAAAAAGCTTTCGTTCAGTACCTCTACGTCATTCAATTCGACCAGTTGCTCCGCCAGGCTCACGGCCCGGGCATGGTTCAGCTGCGCCAGCCGGTGCAAGCCCACCTCCCCCAGAAGAGACAGGTGGACACAGAAAGCCAGACAGCACAGACCCGAATTGGTACAGATGTTCGAAGTCGCCTTCTCCCGCCGGATATGCTGTTCCCGCGTGGAAAGCGTCAACACATAGCCGCGCCGGCCCTCTTCATCCAAGGTTTCGCCGCACAGGCGGCCCGGCATTTGCCGCACTAATTTTTGCCGGGTGGCAAACAGGCCCAGATACGGGCCGCCGAAGTTCAGGGCATTGCCGATGGACTGCCCCTCGCCTACCACGATATCGGCGCCCATCTCGCCAGGCGAGGTCACGGCGCCCAAAGAGACAACCTCGGTCACCACGGCAACCAATAGAGCCCCGTTGGCATGGGCCGCGGCGGCCAACGGCCGCAGATCATGCAGACGGCCAAACAGGTCCGGCGTCTGCACCACGACACAGGCGGTATCTTCGTCGATCAAGGCACAAAGATCCTCCACCACATCCGGGTTAGCGGGGCGGGCATCGACCTCGAACGCAATGAACTGGGTCACCGTCGCGGTGGCCTCGGCATAATGGGGATGCAAGCCGCCACACAGCAGCGCCTTATCCCGCTTGGTCACCCGATGGGCCATCAAGACCGCTTCGGCACAGGCAGAAGCGCCGTCGTACATGGATGCATTGGCTACTTCCATGCCGGTCAATAGCGCTACTTGGGTCTGAAATTCGAATAGATATTGCAAAGTGCCCTGGCTGACCTCCGGCTGATAGGGCGTATAGGAGGTTAGGAATTCTGACCTCTGGATCAAATGATCGACTGCCGCCGGCACGTGATGGCGATAGGCGCCGGCGCCTAGAAAACAGGCCGTAGCGCCTGCCGCAACGTTACGGCCAGCCAGCGTCGCCAAGCTTTTTTCCACCGCCATTTCACCCGCGTGCAGGGGTAGATCCAAGGCTTTTGGCAACAAGGCCTGACTGGGCACATCGACGAACAGGTCATCAATCCGATCGACGCCGATGGCCTCCAGAATCGCCTGGCGGTCGACCGGGGTGTGGGGCAGATAGCGCATCAATGCTGTCCCGCGGTCAAGGCATCGTAGGCCGCCTTGTCCAGTAGGTCGTCCAGTTCCTTTGTATCGCTTATGCGAATTTTGAAAAACCAGCCCTCGCCCATGGCGTCGGCATTTATCCTAGCCGGGTCGTCGACCAGTTCCTCGTTGCTTTCTATCACTTCACCGCTGACGGGCGCATAAATTTCAGAGGCCGCCTTGACCGACTCAACCACCGCCATCTCGTCGTTTTGGGCGACCAGGCGGCCTGGCTCAGGCAACTCCACATAAACAATATCGCCCAACTGTTCCTGGGCGAATTCGCTGATCCCGCAGGTGCCGATGTCGCCCTCGACCAGGATCCATTCGTGGTCTTCGGTGAAATATATCTCGCTCATAGTTGTTTTCTCCTCATGATTTTTGCTCAATTTTTCCTAACCACGATGATAGCGGGCAGGCACAAAAGGCATCCTGGCCACATGGGCCGGAAGGGTCTTGGTGCGCACCACCAGGCCCAACGGGCTGTCTATTTTAGCGTGCGGGGCAGCGACATAGCCCATGGCGAGTGGTCCACCAAAGCTGGGGCCGAAGCCACCAGAGGTAATCGCGCCAATGGCCGCGCCATCGGCATCAAGGACACTGGTGCCTTTCCGGGCCGGGGCCCGGCCTTCGGGCAATATGCCAACCCGTTTTCGGGCCGGCCCGTCGCGCAGCTGCGTCTGGATGACCGCCGCGCCAGGAAAGCCGCCTTCCTCGCGCCGGCGCTTTTGGATTGACCAGCTCAAGCCGGCCTCGACGGGCGTCGTCGTGGTGTCGATATCGTGGCCATGCAGGCAAAGGCCGGCTTCCAGGCGCAGGCTGTCGCGGGCCCCCAGGCCGATGGCTTCAACCTCGGCCTGCGCCAGCAACAAACGCGCCAGTGCTTCCGCCTGCGGACCTGACACGGAAATTTCGAAGCCGTCTTCGCCGGTATAGCCGGAGCGCGAGACATAGCAATCCACGCCATCAATATTGATTGCCATCGCCGTCATGAACAGCAGCCGTTCGGCACCCGGCGCCAACCGGGCCATGACCGTCGCCGCCCCTGGGCCCTGCAGCGCCAGCAAGGCGTCCTCGCTGCGGTGTTCCACCGAAACACCGGCGGGCATGGCGGCCTGGATATGGGCTAAATCGCCATCCTTGTTTGTGCCGTTGACGACCAGGAACAGGCAATCGCCGGCATTGGTCACGATCAGGTCATCGATGATACCGCCCTGGTCATTAGTCAGCTGGCTATAGCGCATGGCGCCCGGCGCCAGGGTGGCGATATCCGCTGGCAACAGGCTTTCCAGCGCCTTCACGCGGTCTGCGCCATGCAGGCGAAACTGGCCCATGTGCGAGACGTCAAACAAGCCGGCGGCGGCGCGGGTATAATTGTGCTCGCCCAGAACGCCCAAGGGAAAATTCACCGCCATTTCATAGCCGGCGAAGGGCACCATTTTGCCCCTTAGTTCCACTTGCAACGCATGCAAGGGGGTCGTCTTTTGGCTAGGCGGATTGCGCATCCATTCCTCCGACAGTATCCAGCGCGGCCTCCATCATGGATTCCACCGCCCCCAATCTGTCGTCGGACCTGAGAGAGTTCGTCCCGCCTTGGTCAGCCCACTATCCCGGCTAATCAATCGGCGAAACCTCGCCCCTTCGGTGCAGCGCGCTTTTCGTACCTGGGCATTGTCCGCCCGGAACACGTGCGTGGTCACGCCGCTTTCCAGAGTGACATCCCCCCGCGGTCCGTGGGCCTGAGAGTTTGCGGGGTGCTTGCTCCTTCGGCGCCAGTCCAAAATTCATAAAAACCTGGATGAATTTCTGGCCTGAACTCTCCCGCGGGGTTCATCTGTCTGGCCTCCTGAACCGGCACCACAAGCCGGCAGCAGGCGGTAGCGGAATGATAGGGGGACGGGACGGCGTGTCAACGACACATTGACGGTTACCACGATGGCCGCCTTTTTTGGCCGCCGTATGATATCTGTTAAAAATGCCGGCCGCGATTCTGCTGCAGCTGCCCCTCGTTCAATTGCAGACCGATGATGATTTCATAATCGGGAGCGCCTTCGTTCTCTTTTAGGAAGATAATTTGCTCAATTTCCTCCCGCGCACCGGCCCGGCGGCGGCCATCCCGGAACACGATCTCGCTTTCGAACTGCGCCTTGGCCACAATGTTTTGCGCCTTGTCGATGATGGCGACAAAGAACGGTACGTTTGCGTTACCCCCCTTGGACGCCGGCCCCCGCTGGGCGACAATATCAATTAGGGCCTCTATACGCAGGCGGTTGTCGGCATATTTACAGCCCCAGTTGACATCTTGCACGCGGGCCTCGAATTGCACATCAATCAAATCCCGGCCCGGCCCGGCCCGGTACTGGGTCATCTCGGCGGCCTCGTTCAACAAAGACACCCGGGGACAGGCCCTGGGGCGTTCGGTCTGAAACAAGGCGCAATTTGATAAAAGCAGGGGACCAAGGCCAACCAGAACGATCAGCCTGCCAGCATTGCGTA
>CAUZBE010000013.1:0-18350 GCA_963577885.1 Alphaproteobacteria bacterium | reverse complement strand
GTCGGGATGGCGGCAGCAGCAGCCATATGCATCAGGCCTGAATCATTGCCAATAAAAAAATCACTGCGCCGCAGGCACGCCAGCACCGCCGGCAGATCGATACGGCCAACCAGATCGATACGCTGTTCCCTGGGCAATCCGTCCAGCAAGGGCTGGGTCGCAGGCCGCTCGTTCGCGGCGCCGAAAACAGCGACGTGGGCACCGGGAAACAAGCCATCCGAAGCAATCAGGCGTTGGGCAAGTTCGGTGAACCGCTGGATCGGCCATTGCTTGCCACCCCAGTTAGCCGTGGGGCCCAGGGCCAGGACCGCGCCACCGGGCGGCAGATGCGCCGCCGCCACCTCAATGTGTTCCGGACGCAGCCATAGCCGTGGCGCCGGCGGTTCGGATAGTTGTAAGACCGACCCAGCATGGCGCACCCGATGCAAATCATTATAATTTGACCGCAGCACCCGGCGCTGTCCAGCCCGCAGCAACCAGGCCAGCAACGAGGCCCGTAGATCCACCACCAGATCCCAGCGCTGGCCAATTGTTTGCCGCCACAAACGCCGCCAATGACCTGCCAGGGGCGCTTTTTCCATGACCATTACGGCCTCCACGTTAGGGGCCAGGGCCAGCAATGGCGCCGGCACCGGACCACAGGCGATGGTCACCCGGGCGCCGGGGTAACGGAGCGCCAGATATTGCAACAGTCCAGTCGAAAGAACGGCGTCGCCAAGGCGGTTATGACTGATAAACAGTATTTTCATCGCCGTATCGGCGGGTCCCCATTGGGCGGCGCCTAGCCTGGGTGAAGAGGTGGCCATGGGCTCTTGCCAAGGCCTTATGACTGGGTGCATGTATAACCAGTAGGGAGCGAATGATGGAAGCAAAATATTGTTTATTGCCCGGGCGCGGTGTCTTGCGGTTGTCGGGGGCGGATGTATTGACTTTCCTGCAGGTGCTAATAACCCGCGACCTTGATAGCCTGTCGCCCGAACAGGCCGTCTATGGCGCGCTGCTGACTCCCCAGGGCAAATACCTGTTCGATTTTTTCCTGACGCGACAGGGCGATGAATTACTGTTGGATGGAGAAGCTGCGCGCCTGGAGCCACTAGCCAAACGGTTAAACATGTATCGCCTACGCGCCGATGTGCAGATCACGGATATTAGTGCCGATTGGGAGGTTTGCGCCGCCTTCGGCTCAGGCATCGCTACCGCCCTCGCCCTGACCGGTGGCGCCGGCGCCGCCATGGCTTATGGCGAAGGCGTCGCCTTCATGGATCCACGCCTGGACGGAGCTGGGGCGCGGATCATCGCACCAACCGGCCAGGGCGGCGCGATGTTGGCGGCGGCGGGGATTCGCCCTGGCGAAGCCGCCGAATACGATTATTTCCGCCTTGGCCTGGCCCTGCCCGATAGCGGCCGGGATCTGGTTGTCGATAAATCCCTGATGCTGGAAAGCAATTTGGAATTTCTGCGTGGTGTCGATTTCGACAAAGGTTGTTTCGTCGGCCAGGAACTGACCGCGCGCACAAAATATCGAGCCCTGGTACGCAAACGCCTGCTGCCGGCCCGCATCGATGGCCCGCTACCCGACCCCGGCACGCCCTTGCTGGTGGCGGAGAAGGAGGTCGCGGTGATGCGCTCCGGCCAGGGGGACCGCGGCTTGGCCCTAGTTCGCCTCGACCGTCTAGCCGAGGCTGGCGGCTTAGGGCAAAGCCTGACCGCCGGTGAGGCAAAGGTGACCCTGCTGATGCCGGACTGGGCGGATTTCGCGCTGTTGGAAGCGGAGGCATGAGCATCCGCCATGCCGATGGTCTGGTGCGTTGCGCCTGGTGCGGAGAAGATCCGTTCTACATGGCCTATCATGACGAGGAATGGGGCATGCCCGAATGGGATGACCAGGCCTTGTACGAGAAACTGATCCTGGATGGGTTCCAGGCCGGCCTGTCATGGCTCACCATTCTGCGCAAGCGGGACAACTTCCGCGCCGCCTTCGATGGCTTCAATCCCGCAGTGATCGCCAACTACGGGGACGCCAAGGTAGAAGCCTTGATGGCGGACGCGGGCATCGTGCGCAACCGGGCAAAAATTATAGCCACCATCGGCAATGCCAAGGGTTGGCTGGACATCATGGCGACGGGCCAGGGCGCGTTCGCCGACTATCTATGGTCATTTGTCGATGGCCAGGTCGTGGTCAACAAGCCACATCGTACCGGGGATATACCGACCGAAGACGCCGCCAGCCAAGCCATGTCCAAGGACCTGAAAAAACGTGGCTTCAAATTTTGCGGGCCGACCATCTGCTACGCCTTTATGGAAGCGGTGGGCATGATCAACGATCATGTGGTCGATTGCCATCGCTATGGCCAGGTGTAATGCCGCCGAGGGTCACGGCGGAACTATGGATCAAGGCCCACATCCGCAGATGCGGCGTCCAGGCGATCCCGGCCATGGTGGTGCGCCGCGGCGACGATACCGCCGGCGCCATCATTATCAAGATCAATTATCTGGGTCCAGGCTGCATGGTTCTGGTGCCGGCCAATAGCCTGGACGGCACGGGTATGGACGGCGGTCGGCAATGGCGGCGGGCCATGGGCGATGACCTGGTACCAGAGGCCGAGGCCGATGCCTATATCGCCCGGCAGATGAACATGGACCCGGATATCTGGGTGCTGGAAATTGAGGACCGTGAAGGCCGGCATTTGCTGGAGGGTATCGAGGCGTGAATGCACCCGGACCCAAAGACCGCGGCAAAGCAAGCCCAGCCGCCGGTTCAGCTCCAGCGCTACCATCTTCAATGATCTTCTGTCCGTGGCCGTTAACCGGTCCTAGAGCAATTCCGAATTATTGAGAATCGCGAAGCGATTCTAAGTGATGGAAAAAATTTCTCTTATTCTAAAGGTCTAAGCATTTTCAGGATGAAAATGCTCTAGCCTTCGACGTTCCGAATGTCATTGGCGATGCCGGTGCTACCGTGGGTGACGCCGGATTTGCGCAGCATGGGGCTGTCGGGGCCATTGCCCCACATATCTGGGCCGTTCGCGGCGACGCCGCCGTCGACCACCATGTTCTGGCCGGTGACATATTCGGACTCGTCGGATGCCAGATACAGCGCCATGGCGGCAATATCCTCGCCGGTGCCCAGGCGGGGCCAGGGCACTTTTTGTTTCGCCATGGCTTCAAATTTTTCCGCCTGGCCCGAATGAAACAGCGGCGTCGTGATCACCCCCGGTGCGATGGCGTTGACCCGGATGCGATGGCGGGCCAGTTCGCCGGAAACAGAGCGGGTCAGATTGGCCACGGCCGCCTTGGCGGCGGAATAGGCGTGCGGTCCGCCGCCGCCGTTCAGGCCGGCAATGGAGGAGGTGGAGATGATGCTGCCGCCCTTGCCCTGACGTTGCATGACACGGGCCGCATACTTGATGCCCAGAAAGACGCTGCGCACCAGCACATCGAAGGTGAAATCCCATTCCTCCACCCGAGTGTCGGATATAGGGCCGACCGCCCCGCCGATACCGGCGTTGTTATAAATGCAATCCAGCTGGCCGAACTGGTCCGTGGCGCGAGCGACCAGAGCCTCGACATCAACCCCTTCCGCCACGTTGGTGACCAGAAAGGCGGCCCGGTCGGACGCCCCCTGCTGTTCGATGGCGGCCATGGTCGCGGCGCCGGTTTCGGCGTTCATGTCGCCTATCACCACCTTCGCACCCTCGGCCAAAAAACGATAGACCGTGGCCTGCCCCATGCCCGAGGCCCCGCCCGTGATCACCGCCACCTTGCCGTCCAACCGTCCACTCATTTACGTCCCCATTTTTTAAATCTTATGCGATGTGCATTTTTTGCCCGAGTCCGCGTTCCCACGGAACCGGTTGCGACCCAACCATTTTCAAACCAGCGCCATGGGACCAGTTTGAGCCGCCAAAATCAACCAACGGCGCCCAAGGTTACGCAAGAATGTCGGCTATTCACCAAATATCGAGTCAAGACGATTGACCTAAGATGGATATGTTTTAGTTTCAACGAGCCCGCGATTTTGGCGAAGGGCTGCCAGGTTGATATCGCTGGCCCTACCAGTTTTCCGTCCAGGGCCGGAGCACTACCTCGAAAGCCCAGGTCGATCGGTGTTGTCTGTGAAGGTACAGATAAGTGCCGGCGATGTGGTCCGGGTCGGCAAGATTGTCGTCGACATCCGTTCCGGCGCGGCGATGTTGCCGGGTTCCGTCCTCTTGCATCCATCCGATGGCCGCATCGATCGTAACCTGTGCGACGTGAATGCCTTGCGGCATCAACTCACGCGCCAGGCTTTGCGCCAGACCAGCCTTCGCCTGGCATGCCATCGCGAACGCACTACTGTTGGGATATCCCTTCATCGCTGCGCTCGCATTGGTAAATATGATCGTGCCCCGGTGTCCGTTTTCGTCCGGCTCTCGCGCCAGCATCTGTTTTGCCGCCTGCTGGGCCACAAGGAAGGCGCTGTAGGCGCCATTTTTGATGGTTTGCAGCACGAGGTCGGCATCCGCCTCGGTTATGCCCTTGCGGAAAATTTCGTTAACCCTCCCATCTATGTTGTGCACGACCAGCTTGGGTGTGCCAATAGTCTTAGCGACGGTGGCAAACAAAGCGGTGACAGACGCTTGGTCGGCCGCGTCATAGCCGTAACAGCCAACGCCATGGGTAGCCCCGAGTTCCTGCAACACCGGTTTTTCGATGTTTCGTGCCGCGACCGCGACCTTCAGCCCCTCACGCGCAAAAAGCCTTGCACAACTTGCGCTAATACCGGGGCCGCCACCAACAATTAGCGCCACGTCCGGGTTGAGGGTGCTATTTTCAGTCTCTGCCATTCCATATCTCCATCGCGTTTGGAGCCACTAGGGCATTTTCAGGTGCCATGCTTACTTCACTTTTGCTGTTCCATATTGCGGCGTCAATGTCCGCTATGCCCTCGGCAGCGACTATATTTTATTATTAGCAGGTCCTTACGGATCACTCTTAACCCAAACCGGGCAATCTGGAGCGAGTGTCGTAGGGTCACTCCCATAGACTAGACGCGACAGGTTAAAGACGGGGCGGTTTCGAGGTGAAGCCAAAACTTGCCACGCGAAGGACCCTTAATGACCGTCTAGAGTGACCCAATTCGGACATCACTCGACGACAGAGATGCGCAAATAGAAGGTCACGGATGTTATGGGCCGTCGTGTCCACGCATTCGAGATAAAACTATGCTAGCCTCCAGATCTGCCTAACATTTTACTCGGCCGGCGTCGGTCAAGGTTTCTCGGCGACCCAATAGCCCCAGCCGATATGATGATTGTCGGCTTCTTCAATCCACAGACCGAGTCGATAGAGCGTCCGATCATACGCTTCCGGGCCGGCCTCCCGCACCACAGGGTCGTCCCCGAGTCCTGCAAAGCGTGCACGCAGGCGGGTAAATGTATCGCTCACGGGGCGGAAGCCCTGAAATGTCTCCAGCAGACGAAAACCCATCACATCCAGAGCACCACGATAACGTTCGTACGACCACATGTTCGAGCCACCGACCACATCTTCTATGTGCGGCCGCGCGGCATCCGAAATCTCTGGATCGAGAATAAAATCAGAAAGTGCCAGTCGCCCGCCGGACTTGAGCACACGATATGCCTCGGTTAGGACGCGAAGGCGATCCCCACCGTGATACAGTGACTCCTGCGACCACCAACAGTCCATTGACCCATCATCGTAGGGCAGCTCATGGAAGTCGCCGTACTCGACCGTGACCTTGTCCTGCAAGCCGTCGGCCTCCGTCAGCTCTCTCGCGCGCGCCAATTGGGTCTCGGCTATGTTGGAGGCACGAACCTTGCAGTCATAGGTCTTGGCCAAATGCCGCGCCACACCGGCTACACCGCAGGCGACTTCAGCTACTAGCATGTCCGGACCTAGCGAGGCCGCTTCGGCCAGGTAATGATTGCTGCGCTCCATGCCGACTTCCAGCGGCTCTTCGTCATCGTCAAAAATGCCCACGTGGATCATTTCCCCCCCCCAAGCTTGCGTCAGCAAAGGATAGATCGGCGCGTCGTAACGTTGCCTTGCCGCGGCCAAGGCAGCCGCATTCAATTTTTCGTTCATCGTACTTTCTCCCTGCTGGCTGCCGTGCGTGCGCCGCGCCAAAATCATGTTCGACAACAGTACAAATGCAAAAGTCGCTCACGCCGAAGGGCGGAATTATTCAGGCCGTTTTCGACTGGAACGCCGAAACAGTTCGACTCTTGCCACGCCGGGGGAGGTGACCCCCAATCCACGCAGAAGTGCGCCGGCAGACAAAGTTGCGATGTTTGATCGCGTACCGAGCCTACCACCTGCGCTCCTCGGAAAGCAAATTTGGGCTCCCCTCAGCCCTATCAACGCGAGCCTCCAATGCGGTGAACGGCTCCACAGAGACGGCATAACACCTGGCTGTTCGCATTCCAGAACAAAGAATAGCAGTTCTTGGCGCAGGGCATTGGTTCTGACTCTGTCATCGTTACGGCGCGTATCTCGTCGATAGCGGACATGGCAGCGGCAGCACAAATCCAACCAACGATCTGCTCCGCCGCAATGTTAGAAAAGTGGGTTAGGCACTGCCGCGCACAAGGTGAACCGCGCCTCCTTTGCCGTCATCAATACAGCATCCAGTTCGCCGTCGGGACTGCCTTGTAAATTTGCTCGGACGTCGGAACGAGCTCATCCGCCCTATGTCTTCTTCTCCCAGCCTCCCGCCTCGGTCTGCTGCCAATAAGTCAGTTCGAAACCCTGGTCCAGATAGCCGCGCCAGCGTTGCCGGGCGGCGGCGACCATTGTTTCGTCGCGGCCATCGAACATGTCGATGATCCTGGCAAAGCCCTCGGCCAGGGTCGAGGTGCGACCGTCCACGGCAACCAGAACATCGGCGCCGTTGGGGTTTTCGTCTTCGGTGGTCAGAAAGACTGGCTGTTCCTCGGCCGGGCCGTCGCCACTGCTGCCGTGGGGCAGCCAGGCGCGGTCCTCGTAGGTCCATAGCACGCTATTCAGATCCTCCACTCGTTCTGGCGAGCCGGCCAGGACAATGGCCCGATGCCCCCGTTCCAAGGCCTTTTCCAGCAGTTGCGGCAAGGCGCGCTCCAACGGCCAATGCAGCAAATGATAAAAGCCTACCTCGGTCATATTCGTGAGTTACTTGCCGCCCTCGTAATGGTTGGCGACAAGACGGTCCAACAGACGCACCCCCCAACCGGTGCCGCCCTTGGGCACGGTCGGCTTGCCGTGATCGCCCCAGGCCACGCCGGCGATATCCAGATGGGCCCAGGGCACCTTGTTAACATAGCGTTGCAGGAACTGGGCGGCGGTGATGGACCCTGCATCACGGCCGCCTATATTTTTCATATCGGCGATGGCGCAGTTGATCTTCTTGTCGTAGGCGTCCCCCAGGGGCATGCGCCAGACACCTTCAGATACCTCGGCCCCGGCGTCGAACAATTGTTGCGCCAATTTATCATTGTTGGAGAACAGGCCAGCGTTTTCATGCCCCAGGGCAATGATCATGGCGCCCGTTAAGGTCGCCAGATCGACCATGAATTGCGGCTTGAAACGTTCCTGGGTGTACCAAAGCGCGTCCGCCAGAACTAGGCGGCCTTCCGCATCGGTATTGAGAATTTCGATGGTCTGACCCGACATAGACGTGACAATATCACCCGGCCGCTGCGCCAAGCCGTCGGGCATGTTTTCCACCAGACCTACCACACCGATGGCATTGACCTTGGCCTTGCGTCCTGCCAGGGCCTTCATCAGGCCGATAACCGTGCCGGCGCCGCCCATATCCCACTTCATCATTTCCATGCCCGGTCCAGGTTTGAGCGAAATGCCCCCTGTGTCGAAGGTCACGCCCTTGCCCACGAAAGCCACGGGTTTCGTTTTGGCGCCCGCGCCCTGCCAGCGCATCACCACCATGCGGCTTTCCCGCGGGCTGCCTTGGCCGACGCCCAGCAGGGCGCCCATGCCAAGTTTCGCCATTTGGGCTTCATTCAGCACCTCGACCTTGACGCCTAGCTTGCTCAAGGTTTTGCATTGCTGCGCCATGCTGTCGGGATACAGCACGTTCGCGGGCTCACTCACCAGATCGCGGGTCATGAAGACGCCATCGGCGATCGCGTCCAACGCCTTGAGATGGCGGCGGGCGGCAGCGGGGCTCTGCGCCAACACCGAGACGGCGGTCACGCTGGGCTTGTCCGAAGCTTTCAATTTTGTCCGGTATTTATCAAAACGATAGCTCGCCAAGCGGGCGCCATAGGCCATGCCGGCCGCGGCCATGGCTGGGTCGATCTTCGCGCCTGGAATGGGGTCGCAGGCAATAGCCATGGTTTTCAGGCCACAATTGGCCAAACGTTGCAGCGCCGTGCCGCCAAAATTCTCCAGGCCAGTCTGCTTAATGCCTTTGGCCTCCCCCAGACCGCCCAGTAATACCCAATCCGCGCCAACGCCGGCGGGAGCCAGAATATCCAGCCATTGCCCATTGCCACCCGTGAAGCGGGAGGCCTTGATGGCCTTGCTGATTGCACCCTTACTGGCCTTGTCCAGTTGTTTCGCGGTATCCAGCAGTTTGCCGCCCTTCAGAACGCCGGCGACCAGCGCGCCGCCCTTTGGCAATTGTTGTTCGTTGATGTTGATTTTCATGAACGTCCCCTGATTGTCGCAGCATCGGCGCGGCGAAATGGCAATAGACCCAGACCTATCTTACGGCTGATCGCCCCCAGCGCAAGCGGTGCCGGACGGAATAAGTGACACTTTATGTTTGGACCGTCTTGATTCTATTATTCCAACCCGTGGCGCTGTATGATTCCGACCGTGCGCAGACTGCAACAATATATCCTTCGACAACTGGCCGGGCCGTTTGTTTTTTTTCTGATGTCCCTGACGGGCGTGATTTGGTTGACGCAATCCCTGCGTTTCGTTGATCTGATAATTAACAAGGGCCTGTCAGCGTCCTATTTCGCCCAGTTAACCCTGCTGATCCTGCCCAGTGTGTTGACAATCGTTCTGCCCATCGCCCTGTTTGCAACGGTGCTGTACGTCTATCAAAACCTGGACGGGGATAGCGAAATCGTCGTTATGCGGGCCTCCGGTCTGGGAAACCTGGCCCTGGCGCGGCCGGCCCTGATTCTAGCTGTCGCCGCCACCCTGCTGAGCTATTTACTGTCCTTGTACCTGATGCCCTCCGGTCAGCGGGCCTTCAAGGATATGAAGACCTCCCTGCGGACCAATCTTTCGTACGTGTTGTTGCAGGAGGGAACCTTCAATACCATTGGCGATGGTCTGACCGTCTATATCCGGGCCCGGCATTCGGGTGGCGAAATGTTGGGTATTCTCGTTCATGACAGCCGCGAGCGGCAGCGCCCGGTGACCATGATCGCGGAAAAAGGCGCCATTGTACGCACGCCGACCGGGCCCCGGTTTATCCTGGTCAACGGCAATCGGCAACAGATCGACCATGCCGCCGGGCAACTTTCCTTGCTGCAATTTGACCGTTATGCCTTTGATCTTAGCCAGTTCATGCAACATGACGACGACCGTTGGCTGGAACCCGGCGAACGCTATTTGCACGAATTGTTCTGGCCCGAGAACAACCCCGACAATCTGGCCAATGCCGCCCGCATGCGGGCTGAGGGGCATGATCGTCTGGCATCGCCACTTTACAGTCTGGCCTTCACCCTGATTGCCCTGGCCGCCGTGCTGGCGGGTGAATTCAACCGGCGTGGACGGCACTGGCGGATTGTCGTGGCGGTGTTCGCTATTGCCCTGATGCGGTCGGCGGGCATGGGCCTAGTCGGCCTGTCGGCCAAATTTCCGGCTTTGATCCCGCTGTTGTATCTGAACATCGTGCTGGTCATAACGGTTTGTCTCTATGCCTTGGTGCAGGGACAAATTTGGTGGCGCCGGCGCCCGGATTTGGCGCCACCCAGCGCGGGACCACGGTTATAATGCGCCTATCGCCAACATTTTCCCTGTATCTGGGCCGCCAGTTTCTGCTGGGCATCGGCTTTGTCCTGGCCGTCCTGATGGGGCTAATCTTTCTGATAGATGTGGTCGAACTGTTGCGCCGCGCCGCCGGGCGCGAGGCCGCCGGGTTAGGCTTGATACTGGGCATGGCCGCCTTGAACCTGCCTAGTCTGGTGCAAAAAGTGCTACCCGTGGCGACCCTGTTCGGCGCCATCGTAACCTTTTCCCGCCTGACCCGAAGCAGCGAGCTGATTGTGGCCCGGGCCGCTGGTGTTTCGGTGTGGCAATTCCTGGCCCCGGCCCTGGTCGTCGCCTTTCTGGGCGGCGGCATCATGGTGACCCTGTTCAACCCCCTGGCCGCCATCATGTCCGCGCGCTATGAGCAATTGGAGGGACGGCTCTTGGAAGGACGTCAAAGCCTGTTGGCGGTTTCCGCAACGGGCCTGTGGCTGCGTCAAGCGGACGAATTCGGCCAATCCGTAATCCACGCGCGGCATGTAACCTCCGCCGGCACGGAATTGCGCGACGTTATCGTCTTTCTCTACAAGGGAACGGACCAGTTCATCGGCCGGATTGACGCCAAACAGGCCATGCTGCTGAAGGGCCGCTGGCGCCTGACCAACGCCCTGTTGACCCGTCCCCAGGAACCGGCCATTCGCCTGGCGGAATACGAAATCAAAACTACCCTGACCCTAGCCCAGATACAGGAAGGCTTCGCTTCGCCTCAGACCCTGTCATTCTGGTCCCTGCCGGGCTTTATCCGAACGTTGGAGACGGCCGGGTTTACAGCGACCCGGCACCGCCTGCATTGGCACAGGATCTTATCCACGCCATTGTTGCTGGCCGCCATGATCTTGCTGGCGGCGACCTTTTCTCTGCGCCTGACCCGGTACGGCCACACCGGTATCCTGCTCGGTGCCGGCGTCTTGACGGGATTTCTATTATATTTTGTCACGGACGTAGTGCAAGCCCTTGGCATTGCTGGCAATCTGCCGGTCATCTTGGCCGCCTGGACGCCCGCGGGCGTTTGCGCCCTATTGGGCCTGTCACTGCTGCTACATCTGGAGGACGGATAGATCCATGGGCTGGCGAGGCAGCATATTGATCCTGTCATTTACATTGTTAGTGGCAGTTGGCCCGGCGCTGGCGCAACAGGCGGGTAAACCGCCGTTTCTGATGTCGGCGGATCAGGTAATCTATGACAACGAGTTGGGCCAGGTCACCGCCAACGGCAATGTGGAGATCAGTAGCGAAGGCCGGGTCCTGCTGGCCAACGGCATCAGTTATAATCAACGCGATGGGCTGGTCACGGCATCGGGCAATCTGACCCTGATGGAACCAGGCGGCGAAGTAATTTTTGCCGAACATCTGCAGCTGTCCGAAGACCTAACTGAAGGTTTTATTGAAAGCATCCGGATACTCCTGACAGATAAATCCCGATTTGCCGCCAATGGGGCAAAGCTGTATGGCGCCGATCGGATAGAATTGGCCAAGGCGGTTTATTCGCCTTGTGAAATTTGCCGCAAACACCCGGAACGGGCACCATTGTGGCAAATAAAGGCGGTTCGGGTGATCCATCACCGCGACGCCCACGAGATCGAGTATCGCGACGCGGTGTTAGAATTCTATGGCGTACCCATCGCGTACACGCCTTTTTTTCGCCATGCCGATCCCTCGGCGCTGCGCAAAAGCGGCTTCCTGGCGCCGGAGTTCCGCTCTTCATCAGAACTGGGCACGAACGTCACGGTACCCTATTTCTGGCCCATCGATCCGGTACGGGACCTAACCTTCGCGCCTGTTCTGGCCACCGATGGGAGCGCCGTGATGGTGGGCGAATACCGGGCCCTGACAGCCAACGGCGGCTATAACAATAAAACCAGCCTGACCTATACGGACAAGCGCAACGACAATAATGAACGGCTGAACGAGAAGGAGTTTCGTGGCCACGTGGATGCCTCGGGCCGGTTCAATCTCGACGAAACCTGGCGCTGGGGCTTCGGTCTGTCCCGCGCCACCGACGATACCTATCTCAGCCGCTATGGTTTCACGGACGCCGATGTCCTGACCACCAGCCTATTCGTGGAAGGTTTTCGTGGCCGCCAATATATGGCAGCGTCGGCCCATACATTTCAGGGCCTGAACGTCGATGACGATCCAGGCACAACACCCATCGTGGCACCGCTGTTTGACTATGTCGTGACCCTGCAGCCTGAACGCCTGCCCGGCCGATTGTATTTCGATGCTTCGGCGGTTTCACTTTATCGCCGGGAGGGTTTTGATAGCCGGCGAATCAGTGCCGGCGGCACCTGGCGATTGCCCTATGCCGCCCCAGCCGGTGATCTTTACACAATGACCGCCGGCCTGGGATTGGATCTGTATTCGGTGAATGGCTTTTTCGAGACCGGCGGACGCGGAACCGCGTCCAGTACCAGCAGTCTACAGGCGCGTCTGCGCCCCACAATGTCGTTAGATTGGCGCTTTCCCTTCGTTCGTCACGAGCGCAGTGTACGACAGGTGATCGAGCCAATCGCACAAGTGATCCTCACCCCTTATGGTGGAAATCCAAAGGAAATCCCGAATGAAGATAGCCGCAGCCTGGAATTTGACGAAACCAATCTGTTCAGCCTGAACCGCTTCCCCGGTCACGACCGGGTTGAAAGCGGACCGCGCGCCAATCTTGGCCTCAAAGCGTCGGCCCATGGCGCGTCGGGTGGTTATACCAGCGTGACAATGGGCCAAGTCTTACGATTACAGGAAGACGACACCTTCGCGCCACAGTCCGGGTTGAAGGACCATCAATCAGATTATGTCATAGCGTTGACCATTGCGCCGTCGACGTTTTTCGATCTGACAAATCGCCTCCGCCTAGACCACAACAATTTCGACCAGCGCCGCAACGAAATCTATTTTTCCATCGGGCCGAAGAATATGCGCTTCAGCACATCATATGTTTCTTTGGACCAGGAGGCGATCTCGGACGCCTTGGAGGCGCGGGAGGAAGTTTATAGCTCTCTATATTGGCAGATTGACGAACGCTGGATTGCCACGATGGATAGCCGCCGTGACCTGAGAAATGGTGGCAATCAGATCCGAACCAGCGCAGGGCTGCAGTATTTGGACGAATGCATTGGCTTTGACCTGACGGTAAAAAGGAATTTTACCCGCGACCGCGACGTTGAATCTTCGACCTCTATCAATTTCCGCTTCGTGTTGCAGAACTTGGGTTAGAGCATTTTCGCGATTAAAATTTCCAGTTAAGGCCGCGACGGCGACCCGGCGTTTGTACGCCGCCCCCCAAATTTCAAGGTGAGCCATGGGTCTTGGCACACCGGCGTGAACGAAAAGGCTAGCCCCGCTACAACTTCGTTGGATTGGGTGCATCGCCGTATACTACTTTGGGATCGAAGACTTTTTCCGTTTCTTCGAATTGCAGGCGCGGTGCGACGCAATTTCCGGCCGGGCCCAGGGGAATCGAGCGATAGAAGCAGGAGCGATAGCCCACATGGCAGGACGCGCCGCCCGCGACTTCGACCCGTAGCCAAACCGAATCCTGATCATCGTCGATGCGCATTTCCACAACCCGTTGCACCAGGCCCGAGGTTGCTCCCTTATGCCAGAGAGCTTGCCGGCCGCGACTGTAGTAATGAGCTTCGCCGGTTTCGATGGTCCGGCGCAGGGCCTCCTCATTCATATAGCCGTGCATCAACATCTCGCCGCTGCCGGCATCGGACGTCACCACGGGAATAAGGCCGTCGTCATCAAATTTGGGCGCCAGATCGAGGCCTTCTTCGACCTGTTCGACGCTTTGCCGGATCACGAACCGCATAGGCCCGGCCGCAGCGGATTTTGTCTCTGTCATGGCTACACTTTCCTGCCGGTATTCCAGAAACTCTGCTTGGAGACCCTAAATAGAACCTGGCCACGTCCCTGGCAACCAACTATCGACGGGCCCAAGGCACCCGTTTTTTCAGTTAGTTTCGCCTGAGCATATCTAACGTGGATATGCTCAGATCTTTTGAAGAAGCGAAATTTTTCCAATCACTTAGAATCGCAAGGTGATTCTCATTCACGTTGCACGACATTACGTCATCCCCGGCCGTAGCGAAGCGGAGACTCGGGGATCCAGAGCTGCAACGCCAGAATTCGTTGCCCTGGATTGTCGGGTCAAGCCCGATAATGACGATAAAAAGGCTTTCTGTCGTGTAGCGTGGGTCTCATTAATCCGGAATGGCTCTAATATGGCCTTGTGCCAGTAACAACTCTTCCACCCCTTGCACGAGAATATGTCCCAGCATGATGTGGCTTTCCTGAATTCGGTTGGTGTCATTGCTGGGCACTACGATGGCCTGATCGCAATGCTCAAGAGTCGCCCCGCCATCGCCACCCAAGAAGCCCAAGCGGATCAATCCCTGCGCCTTGGCCACGGTCAGGGCGGCCAACACATTGGCCGAATTTCCCGAAGTGGTGAGCGCCAGAAGCACATCGCCTTTTTGCCCTAACGCCTGCAGCGGGCGGGCAAAAATCTTCTCAAAACCATAATCGTTGGCGCAGGCGGTCAAGGTGGAACTATCGGTGATCAAGGACAGGGCCGGCAAGGCATCCCGGTTCAGCGAGGCGCGCAAGCGGACCAGAAATTCGGCGGCCAGGTGCTGGGCATCGCCGGCCGAGCCACCGTTGCCACACAATAGAATTTTGCCCCCCTGGGCGATGGCCCGGGCAACAACCTCGGCCATATCCGAGAGCCGGGCGCCGATATCCCCCGTCAGCAACCGTTTCTTCACGGCAATGGACTGCCTGATGGTTTCCTCCATCTGGTCTGACAACAACCGCCCCGTCATCCATCTATTCCGTTCATAAAGCGTTTTTTCCAGGCCAGGGCGGTGGCGGACATGACCGCGAGATCATCATATTTAGGCTGTAAGTTCAGGGTTTCCCGGATCCGGCTGGTATCGGCGATTAAGCTAGCCGGATCGCCGGCCCGGCGCGGTCCCGGTCGGTGCCGCATGGGTTCAGTACCCAGCATGTCCTTGGCCACCAAGTCCACGACATAGAGCGCTTGGGTCACGGAATAGCCATGGCCGTAACCGCAATTCATGGTGACGTTGCCACCACCGGCGCCGCCGGTGATCAGGACAGGGTCATCGTGTAGATTTATCATGCTGTCAATTTAGCAGAATACCTGCTTTCCCTGTAAAATATGTAGAGGCCACTGCCAATCAATAAGGCGGCGCCCAATAATGTCCAGCGGTCAGGTAAATCGCCCCAGGCCAGAATACCGATGGCGACAGCCCACAGCAGCGAAGAATACTTAAACGGTGTCCCCAGGGCCGCTTCGGCTAAGCGGAATGTCTCAATGTGCAGGAAATGCGCACAGCAAAGCAGCACGCCGGCCAGGGCCGCGCCGGCGGGAAACAGGACAGCCCAATTAAGTCCATCGCGGCCGGGCCGCAGCATGACCAGGACGCCGACGGAACCGACCAGAACGGCGGTCCAACGCCGCCAGCCGACCTGTTCTGACAATACCAAGGGGGCCAAGGCGGTGACGAAAATTGGCCCGACAAATGTGATGGCGACATTCTCGGCCAACGGCAAAAGGCGCAGACCCGAGATAAACAAATAGGTACCGGCAAACACCAAGGCAGCGCGGAATATTTGCAGCTCGGGATACCTGACCTGAAAGACATGAAATTCTGTGCGACAGGCTAGCGCCAACGTGATGATGATCAACACGGCCAGACCACGGGAAACCAGGATCTGGCCCAGCTCAAAATCTCCTGAAACCCATTTCACCACGCCATCATGCATGGACAACAGCAGGCTGCCGCCAATCATGCAGGCATTGCCCCTGCCCGGCGCCTCAATGCGCCCCTGGGCACGGGCTTTGTCCGTCATGGTATCGCTGCTAAAGTTTGTGGTAGTTTCGAAACCAGGCCGTAAATAGAGGAATTCCCTCTGTGATGGCGGTCGTAGGCCGAAAGCCGAGGTCCCGTTTGATGGCGGTCAGGTCAGCATAGGTTTCTTTTACATCGCCCTGCTGCATCGGCAACAAAATGCGTTCGGCCTTACGGCCCAACGCGTCTTCTAACAGCTCTATCAGTCGCAATAGCGGTTCGGGATTGTTGTTGCCGATGTTGTAGACCCGATGCGGTGCCGCCGTCGTCTCCGCCGTGGTTCCATTCTTGGCGACGGCGGGCGGATTGTCCCGCGCCGCCAGGACCCCCGTGACGATGTCGTCCACATAGGTGAAATCCCGGCTCATATAGCCATTATTGAAAACCTTGATCGGCCGACCGGCCAGGATCGCTTCGGTAAACAACCACAACGCCATGTCCGGCCGGCCCCAGGGGCCGTAGACCGTGAAAAAGCGCAGGCCGGTCTGCGGAATGCCATATAGATGGGCATAGGATTGGGACAGCAGTTCATCCGATTTCTTGGTTGCAGCATAAAGCGACATTGGGTGATCCACGCGGTCATCCTCGGTAAAGGGCAGCTTGGTATTGCCGCCATAAACCGAGGAGGAGGATGCATAAACCAAATGTTTCAGAGCCGATTGCTGGCGGGCTAATTCCAGAATGACCATATGACCGACCAAATTGGCCTCGACATACGCAAACGGGTTTTCAATGGAATATCGGACCCCGGCCTGGGCCGCCAAATGGATGATCGAAGTGATTTTCAGGTCGCCGAAGGTTTCCTGCATGGCACTTCGATCCGCGATATTGACCTGATGGAATGTGAAGTTGGGGTGATCCAGCAACTGCCGCAGGCGGTCTTCCTTCAGGTCCACGGAATAATACGAATTGAGATTGTCAACACCCACCACCCTTTCCCCCTGGTCCAGCAGCCGCCTGGCCACGTGAAAGCCGATAAATCCGGCTGCGCCGGTAAGCAAGTTCGTCATACGTTCTAGCGCTCCAAAACTGCTGGCATTTATCCCCTGGAATTACGTTTTTCGGGCTCGCATTCCTCTTTTCCTACCCACCTAGTTTGACCCGGCAACCGTTGATCGTCTACGTGACAAAATTGCCCGGACAGGCATGAAAGATGGGGCGAAGGAAGCACTAGCTTATGGTGCGATTCGGGCTTAGATTCTAGCCTACACATTTTTATGCATTACCGGCAGGGCCAAACTGAGGTACTAATTATGCCGCCCCATGGGGCGCGTCAACGTAGAGGAGGGGGCAATCGAGGAGAATTGGAACGGTACTGCAACCGGACTTGCCATCGCCATCGCGGCGGCCGCGATTAGTGCGCTAATTAGCGTTTTCGCGCGCCCCATTAGCGCGTGGCTTGGCGTGCTTGATGTCCCCGACGGCCGGCGCAAGTTACACCCCGCCACTACGCCCCTGGCCGGTGGCCTGGCCATTGGCCTGCCCACTCTGTTGGTGCTGCTATATTGCGCGCTGGCAACGACCTTCCTGCCACTCTATCTGGCTGTCGCCATCGCCGGCTTGGCCTGTTTGCTATTGGGCTTTCTGGATGACCGGGCCCATATCCGCCCAACGTACCGGTTGTTGCTGTCACTTTTGATGGCCTTGGCGGTCCTGGAAGTGGTGCCGGCCCTGTTGGTGACATTTTTGCATTTCAGCTTTCTGGGGCAAGTCCTATTTTTGGATCGGTTCGCCCTGATTTTCACGGCCATCTGTATTGTCGGTTTGCAAAATGCTGTCAATATGGCCGACGGCAAGAACGGTATCGTGATTGGCCTGGGCTTGTTCTGGTGCCTGGATTTGTTGTTATTTGCGCCTGATCACATGCGGTTGGTGCTGTTGGCCATGGCCGCGACGCTGGCGGTGACCCTGGTCTTCAACCTGCGGGGTCGGTTGTTCCTGGGCGATTCCGGCAGCTATTCCCTCAGCTTCATTATCGCCCTGCTGGCGATCTACATCTATGACATCGCCTTCGCGACCTTGCCGGCGGATCTAGTCGCGCTGTGGTTTTTGATCCCGGTGATCGATTGCCTACGCGTGATGGCCTTGCGTGTAGCCCGAGGCCACTCGCCCTTTGCCTCTGATCGCAAGCATTTGCATCATATTCTGTATCACCGAATAACCTGGCGCTGGGGCCTGCTGGTCTATCTGGGCTTGGCGGGATTGCCGGGCCTATTGGCCTCGATCGCACCAGATACCACTCTCGCCTGGAGCATTGCCGCGGTCTGTTGCTACGGCGTCATTATTGCCTGGCCGGACCGTAGCCGCCAGGGGACCAGCAATATTTTAAATTAAGCCCATTTTCCCTGTTAAGAGCGTTGTTTCGCAAAGCGTCGGTGCCTATATTGCCCGTCGTCTAACTGGGGCGTAGCCAAGTGGTAAGGCATCGGGTTTTGATCCCGTGATCGCAGGTTCGATCCCTGCCGCCCCAACCACCTCGACCATTGGGTG